>JBGCDN010000153.1:0-12118 GCA_045105495.1 Planctomycetaceae bacterium | reverse complement strand
CGAGTTCGCTGAGAACCTGAAGTGTGGCACCAGATCGTTGATCGTCGAAGTGAACCAGAATGTCGTCGACGATGAACGGCATGGGTTCGAACCGATCCAATTGGCTTTCGATGTAGGCCAGGCGCATCGCGAGGAACAATTGGTTCCGAGTGCCGTCGCTCATCCCGGGAACGGAAACAACAGCTTCATCGGCGCGGGCACCGACGATGACTGCGTTGTCATTGTCGTAGTCGATTCGAAGACCCGCGAACTCTTCGCACGTCATCTTTGTAAACAACTCACTCGCGCGTTGAAGCAACGGATCTTCATTCTCAGCTCGATGGACTTCGATTTGTTTGCGGAGCATCTTCGAGGCAAGCCGTAGTTTCATGTACCGTTCGGCTTCGTCATGCATCCTGGCGAGAACGCCAAGTGATTCCTGGTCGAGGTTCGCCGCCTGATCGTTTCCATCTGCTTCCGCGGCCTGATTTTCAAGTTCATTCACCGCAACCACGGCAGCATCACGTTCGGATTCGAGCTCCGCAAGTTCGCGTTCGATGCGGTTGATCTGCTCTGGCAACTCGTCAGCGTCGACGGTGTTCGCATCAGAAATGAACTCATCCAGCGACTGACCTGCCGTTTGTTCGTGAAGCTGATCTTCCAATTCGTGGCGACGCTTAATGAGCTCGGCTAGTTCCGTCGACGTGCGTTCTTTTTCCGGCAGAGATGCAGCATCGGACACGCCAGCGAGACGACACATCGCGTCCAGCTCCTGAGCCAGCGTTGCTTCTGCTTTTTTTTGTACCAGAAGTTCAGCGTTTGTGTTGTGTTCTGATTCCTGAATCGCCTCGAGCCGTGTCTGATCTGCCCTGGCAGTCTGAAGAACATTGAACAGCTCGATGGCGGCGCCGGTTGCATCGGAATCCGTCTCGCCCAGGAATCGCGAAGCCAGCTGATTGACTTCGCGGGCGAACAACTCGGCATCTGTTTCGATCTCGGCAACTCGCTGTTCTTCCTGCCGGATCTGTCGCAGCAACTCAAACAACCGATTCAGAGAATTGATGCGTTCATTCGCTTGTTCTGCGATCGCAGTTTCGTCGGTACCGAGCTGCTTCATCCGCGCTGACCATTGAGCCTGCCACTCAGCAAGTTCATCCACCGCGCGTTTGTCTTCACGGGTGACGCGTTCCAAATGGATAGTCAGTTGTGATACTTCATTTACAAGCCGGCGATGTGTCTCGCCGTGCAGTTGTGCAGCATCGACGATGTCGTTGGCCCGGCCAGTTAGTGTCTTGAGCGAGTCTCTGACGAGGGCTTTCTCGCCGATGGACTTCAGTTGTTGCCGCAATTGTTCCGCAGCTTCTTTTTCACGCTGAGCCAGCGCTTCCAGACGCTGGCTGAACTGGTCCGACTCTGAAAGGGCCTCACGCAGCTCATGCAATCGGCGAAGCCATCCGGCCATCTCAGCTGGTGAAAGCGGATCGCTGACGCCCACTGACTTCCAGAGTTTCTTCCATTCCTTTTCCAACTCGGCTGCTTCCATCATCGCATTCTTTGAAGCAGTTTCGACTTGTTCAATCTGTTCTTCAATTCGCGACTGTCTCGCTGTGTGACCAGCGAGCTGAGCAACACGTTCTGTCTCACGGCGAAGCCGGTCGGCAAGCTGATCCGATTCACCAATCGATCTCGCAAATTGCGAAGCCAGTTTCTCTGCCTTGCTGATCGGTATCGACTTCGTAAACACCTCACGCAACCAGTCGTCGCGGACTGATTGCCAGAGTTCATCTCGATCGGCCCGCAACTGGTTGAGTTCAGATTCGGTGGGGACGCTGCCGGCAGTTTGCAGCGTTGCGATTTCCTGTCGAACCTGACCAAGCTCGTCGTTCAGTCTGTCCGCTTCATGCCTGAGGAGTTCGGCCGCATTTTGCTGTTGAGCAAAATCCTCGCGGAAGCGTTGAACCGTTTCTTCCAAGGGCGCGGTGAGTGATTTCAGTTTCTTCAGGGAACCGGTCCAGAGCCCAAGCGTCGAAAACTGCTGATCAATCAAGCGTGAGGCGTCATCCAGCGATCGCTGCAATTGCTCACGTTGGTTCTTCAGCTCATCGACGTTGCCGACTTCTTCCAGGACAGCCTTAAGTTCACTGACTTTCGGAGGTTTCCCCAGTTCGTCAAGTTCTCGCTGAACTGCCGACAGCTTCGTTTGAAGATCCTCTCGTTCGCGGGCCAGTGATTGTGGCTGTCCCCGTAGTCGCTTTTCGTCAGCTGCGAGATTTTGGATGACGATTTGATCTTCCGGTTTGAGCCGGTACTTCTCAGCGTTCTCCAGCGACGATTTGAAACCCAAATCAGACAGCAGGTCTGATGCTTGAGTCTCCAGAGTCTCGATTCTTCGCCGCAGCTTGCCGGTATCGGATTGAGCCTGAACAGTGACCGCGTGCCTGTCTCTGAGTTGGTTGATTGAATCTTCGAACTCAAGCAGTCCGCTCGGAATGCTGACATCTTCAAGCTGCCGACGATCGACCTTGAGCTTCTGATTCAGCTGATCGACGCGTCTTCGCACAGCGGCGAGCTCTGTCTCAACCTTGTTGCGTGTTTCTGCAGAGTATCCATCGGGCAGAACGCTGGCGCCACTTAGTTCTTCAAGCTGTCTTAGCGTATCTTGCCGTCGCCCGATCAGGCTTATGCCGCTTTGAATTCGCTTGAATCGCCGCAGTTGTTTGCTGAGAGCTTTCTCACGGGCAACGACGTCGTCGCGTCGGTTGCGGGCTTTGCCAAGATCCGACTGCAGGTTTTTCCAACTGCTCATGGTGAGCCGAAGAGCCTGGCGTTCCTTCTCGATCTCCTTCCGCCTTGCCGCGAGCTTCTTGATGGCCGAACTGGATTTCCGTGATGCGAAGATGGAAGCGGCTTCTTCGTCTAAGTCTTTAAGCAGCTTCGCGAGACCTGGTCCACCAACAGTCGCTGCGAACAAGCTCTCCCCAACCAGTCCGCGAAGCTCGGCCATTTCCTGGCCGCCATCTTCGAGTTGAGTGTTTCCGATCCCGAACACGTTGGCGAAAGTTTGTTGGGCGACTCCACGAACAAACGGCTCGAGCACATCATCGGGATATGCGCCACCCTTCTCTGCGGCGGGGTTCAGCAACGTATCCTTGTTGCCTTTGCGACGATGGAAATGCAGTTCGCCCCCCGCCGAATTTGTGATTCGACCGCCGATACGCAGTTTTTTGTTGTCGTGCAGGAAGTTGTCCGTTGTGTTCGACTTGATCCCAAACAGCAACCCATGGATCGCGCGGAGGGTTGAACTTTTTCCGGCTTCGTTCGGGCCGTGAATGATGTGGAAGCCGGAGTTGCCGTCAGACAGGTCAAGCGTTGTACCCGTGAAGGGGCCGTACGCGAGTAGTTCCAATTCCAGGATCTTCACACTTCTGCTCCCGAATCGACTACTCGAGCAACCAGCAGCTCACGCGCTTCGGCGACAACCAAGGCCATCGCGGCATCGTTGTCGAGATCCAGATGCTCCCGCTCCTGCCGCGGATCGTGCGGTAGCTGCTCGAGCATCTTTTCAAAATCAGCTCGGAGCTCGGTCCTTGCGAAGGCAGCGAGTTGCGGGCTTTGCAGGTCAGCAATCAGGGCGTCCAAGCCGGAGTCGACGACGTCAGACTTTCGAGCCGGGGGCTTCGTTTTGAACTTAATTTTCTCAACCCAAACTCGTTGTTCGAACCGATCAAGAACCGCAACGCGAATCTGCCGATCCCAGTAGTCCATCCGCCGAGCCAACTCGCGATGCGCGTTGGTCTTGCCGCTGAGCTTAAGTCTGACTGCCAGCGGTCGGCCGTCAGACTTTTCGGCGATGGTCTCGATCTCCCGAACGCACTTTGCAATCGCTGAGTCAGCGTCGTCGCAATCTTCGACGTTGGTATCAACGGTGTACCATCGCAGGACATCAACGTGGTGCATTTTCTGCGAGATGTGGTCGCCATCGTAACTAGCGATGACACATCCGCGCTCTTCAGTCTCACCGATGTGTCGCCCTTGTGGACAACCGGAATAGATGATCCATGGGTCTGGCCCGGTGAGCACGTTGGGCTTGTGAATGTGGCCCAAGGCCCAATAGTCGTAACCCTTCGCCGTCAGTCCGGTAACCGTCGATGGAGCGTAGGGATCGTGTTCTCCATTGGAGCCGCAATTCGTGTGCAGCATGCCGATGTTGAGATACCCCTGAACCGGTTCCGGATAGTTCTTCGAAAGATCTTCTGTGACAGCCTTCTCAGCAAAGCCCTGACCATGAATCGCCACTTTGAGTTCATCGATCAGGACTGTTTCGGGAGAATTGGTTGCGAACAGATGAACGTTATCAGGCAGC
Source organism: Planctomycetaceae bacterium (assembly GCA_045105495.1). Classification (GTDB taxonomy): domain Bacteria; phylum Planctomycetota; class Planctomycetia; order Planctomycetales; family Planctomycetaceae; genus CAYNWT01. The sequence continues at coordinate 7,776 of JBGCDN010000153.1, read as the reverse complement.
GTCAGCCGGAACGCGTTCGTCATGTTGTTTGCGGCGTCGTGGTTGCCTTGAATGATGAACACACGGATGCCGGCCGCGTTGAGTTCTTCCATCTTGCGGCGAATATGTAGCGGCGTATGGAAGTTGTTCGAGTCGCCGTCGTACAGGTCGCCAGCAAGCAACACAAACGCGACCTCTTCTCGGATCGCCAGTTCGACAACGTTGTCGAACGCTCGCCGAGTTGCACTGCGAAATTCGTCACGAGGGATATCGTCGTAGTTGTCGAGGTTCCGCAGTGGGCTATCGAGATGAATGTCTGCGGTGTGAAGAAACTTGAACATGGGCTCCAATCCCAGAGTTCTGGCTGAGGGCCGCGTATTGTACTGATCTCGAAGCTGGACGGAATGGAATGCGAACGAGTGTTCTTCTTAAACAATTGCAAAAGAGTCGGGGACTCACATCCATGATTCGTCAACGACCTGACACTGTGGGAACATCTTTCGTAGCCGATTGCGGATCTCGGAGCTGCAGGATTGTGGAACCCGAATACGTTTGAGTCTTGTGCAGGACTTGAATTGTTCAAGCACTGTCCATTCGGTTAACCAGAGTTCAGTGATTGCAAATTCTCCGACCACTGGACTGCTTCGTTCTAGCCGCACACGGACGTCGCACCCTGCTGTGTAGCTTCATGTGGAGGCTTTGCAACGGACCTGCCCTGCCGTCCTTCACCAAGCTCTTCACAACGACAGCATCAGCATGGCACAGTTCAGAGAGGGAGCCGGCCCGGCTATCCTCCGCCCACGCAAGTGCGCCCAGCACCACAACACCGAATCCGAGTAGTGAAAAATAGCCGCGCACAGAGTTCTCCTGCCGGACTTTCGGTCTGTGTTTGAAGGACGCACTACATGGATGTTGTTGCGCAGCGAGATAAGACAGCGGCTCTTCTAGTCGAGGTCTGAGCTGCGGTTGAAGCAGTGTTCGGTGATAGTCGCGGAGAGTGTCAGCATCTTGGCAACGCGGTGGACGTACTCGCGTTCCTTCCGAGTGACTCGGCCGGAGGCCACGGCGATCAGGCAAAGGTCGCGGATGATGTGGACTCGGCGGGCATGGGGAACCACGTCGTTGGCTCGGCGAACGCGTTCTTCGAGGGATTCTTCCAGTCGTTCCAGGTCTAGTTTCTCCGTAAAAGAACCGTCGCCGAAAAGGTTGTTGAAGGCTTCGACTTCTTTGTCGGAAATGCCGCCCGATGCTGCCATGACTCCGCAGCCAGCAGCAAAGAGAACGCGTCGCATCGCTTCTGCGGCTTCGCTTTTCTCTTTCAGGTACGTCGGAGACATGATCTCCATAAGCGTGTGCGTCTCGGATTCCAGCTGGGCGATGGAGGTCCCGTCTTTGGTCATGATCTCTGACCGGAAGAACTGCTGTAGAGCTTTGACTCGTAGTGGACTGAAGGGGTGCGTCATGAACCAGTCGCGTTCGTTCTTGTCGCGCTTCGACGGGTCGTCTTCTTCGACAGCCATCTCATCGACTTGGGCGGCGAAATCGTCGATGTTGATTTGAATGAGGTTGGTCGTCAGGCCAGATGCCAGCTTGAACAAGGCATTGGCGGTGGCGTTCGCATCCTTTGCACAGATTGCGCCGGCGCGGTCGGCTGAAATTTCTGCGTAGCGGGACCACGAAAACAGTTTCATGGCGAGCCGCGGGCCGACCGGTTCCGGTCCATCAATTAAATAGCCGATTGGAATCTCAGTGTGTCCACAAAGGTGGTGGCCAAGTTCGTGGCCCATGACGAATCGAATTTCGTCTTCGACAAACTTCTCCAGTAGCGAACTCGAGAACATCAACAGCAGCCGATCGTTCTCCGGTGCGAGGCACGCTGCGTTGAATTGCGGCGAGTTGTAAACGTACACCTCGACGGGGATCTCTACCTTCAGCTCTTTGATGGAATCCTCAAGTAGCCCATGCAGCGTTGGTGACATTTTATCTGTCAGCCGCAACGCTGTTGCGAGCAATTGTCGCCGGACTCCCGCTCCGGGGTTGTCTTCGAGGCGACGGGTGGCCTGTTTGACTTCGTCGGTTTCCAGCAGTTCGTTGTAAAGCGCGAGGTCACCCTCGCAGCGGTATTTCAGATCGGTCATCGGTTCTTCCAGCTGGTGTAAGTACAAAGCTTAGCGATTGATGAAAGTGAATTCGCTGCAGTCCTGTTTTCGGTTGGCATTCTGACGCGAGTTGCTTTGGCGATTTGGCAGCACATCACTGAGTCAGGTGCTGATCGATGGCTGTGCTTTCAGCGGTTCAAGTCTCTGCGGGGGCGAAGAACACAAGCAATTCGAGGTCCTCCTTGATGTCGAAGAAGTGATGTTTGGCCTTCTTTTCAACATAGATTACATCGCCTTGTCCGGCCGGAAATGTCTGCTCACCAATTTGAATCGATGCCAGGCCTGAGATGACGTAGTAGACTTCGTCTTCATTGTGCGGACTCTGTGGATCTTTGCTGCCGGCAGCGAGCCGATAGAGTCCGCAGCTTAAATCCGGAACCCGAAGGAATTCGGAGTACAGTTCGCTCGACGATTGCAGTGCCGAGCGCACCTCCGCGATGTTGGTCGGCTTCATGCTCACTGCCCTGCTTCACGAATGCCGGGAAGGCCGTCGATGCTCGTGGCATTCCTGTCGAGAACGTACTGACGAACCTCCTCGGGATTCTTGATTTGTTTCCGCTCTGCCCAGTCGACAAGTTGCTTTCGGTCACCGACATGATCGAACAGTGGAACTCCGAAACCGCATGAGTCGGAGATCCTGGTGCAACGGATGCGAATGAGTGAACGCAGGCCAGCAAACTCTGGAAAATGAGATCTCAGTTCGTCGAACCCCTCGTCGCCGCGTTCCAAGACTTCACCCTGACCGTGTAGCCTCACAATGTTCGGCGCGCCGTTGAACGCGCAGAACATAATGACAATACGACCGTTCTCTCTTAGATGGGCGACGGTTTCGATTCCGCTACCAGCGAGGTCTGCATAGGCAACAGTCGTTTCGTCGAGAATACGAAACGCGTCGAGCCCTTTTGGTGAGACATTGATATTGCCATCGATGTTTATCGGTGCGGTAGCCACGAAGAACATTTGCTGCGACTTAATGAAGTCGGTCAGTTTCTCGTCGATGGATGGATAGACTTTGCCCATTTGTAAGCTCCTCGTGTGAAGGGCTGATTGTATCAAATGGGGTCGCCGTCGGCGGGTGCTGATGGACGCGAAAGGGCCACATCTGGGACGCTCTTAGGTGTTTCGCCAGACCAATCCGAGTCGCATTGTTACCGAGAGTTGACCGTGGCGATCAGTTGCTGATCGTTGGCGAGCATGGGTGAGTGACCCTTGGATGGATCTGCCAGAGCGGAGATGATTACCAAACTGCGGTTTCGATGCTCTGAAGCAAACGTATTGATTTCGTCTGCTGTCTGCTCAGGTATGTCCGGAGCCCAGACGACAGAGTGGCAGGTGCGAGCGTCGGTGTGCACGGTCACGCCAGCCGATTCAAGACGTGCTTCTAGCGTGGTCTTCAGCTGGCGGTCTGTGCAGGCCACATGCGCAGATGTACGACGCAGAGATTCTGGTGGTTGCTCGGAATGGTTGTGTTCAAATCGTTCGTCACGACTGGCTGTCATCGGTAATGGCGGTTCACCCCGCTCGGCCAATTTGAGCTCGCGTCCAAATCGCTCAGCGGCATTTCGCGCTGCGACTCGAACGCTATGTGGCCATAGGTCAGCGTTGTTGCGACCATCGGATTCGCACCAGGTGCCGTAGACGCATAGTAATCGGCCCTCCGGCATAATGCGGCCGATGAGCCGGTTGATTTGTCCTTCGCGGTACTGCTTTGGCCATTCTTGAAGAACCACAACCACGTCGGGCCGAGTCTCGCTATCGACTATGTCATCGATGGAAGCAAAGAGCTCGATTGAACGTCCTCGCGATGATGCTTCCATCTCGCGCAAACAAAAACGAAGCTCGCGATCGCGAGCTTCGCCTATGAACCAAACGGTTTGTTTCTTACCGGCCATCCATTTCCTCGTACTGATAGCTTCCAGCCATCTCGCAGCAATTCGGTCGATTACAGGAGTGTTCGGCTAGTTGCCGAACGTGCTCAATCGATTACGAAACCGTCCAGGTATCTCCGCTATTGAACAGAGTTTGCAGATCGCCTTCGCCCTTTGCTTCCTTGGCTTGAGCCATCTGTGCTTCCACGTCTTCGTCATAGACGGGACGTTGAACGTCACGGAGAACGCCAAGAGGTTCAGGGAATTCCGGGTATCGCATCTGAGCAAGCATGTAGGCGAGAGCTGAACTGTCAGCCTTCTCGTCGTGGAATAGAAGATCGTCTTCCGTGATGCCGTTGCCGAGTTCGACAACTTCCGGACGGCCTTCAATAACGCGGATACCCTTGTCTCGCTCTTGACCAAAGATCAAGGGCTTACCGTGTTCAAGGTAAACAACGTTTTCGGCCTTAGGCTTGATGCCTTTTTCCTCGTTGCCACGCTTGGCGGTCGCGTACTCAAACGCCATCGGATTGAACACGTTGCAATCCTGGTAGACTTCGATAAACGACGTACCTTTGTGGGCTGCGGCTCGAGCGAGGGTGGCGGCGAGGTGCTTGACGTCGATATCGACTGATCGAGCGACAAACGTAGCCTCAGAACCAATTGCAACCGACAGCGGGTTCAACGGGTTATCGACTGAGCCAAACGGGGTACTCTTCGTCTTCTTGCCGAGTTCAGAAGTAGGTGAGTACTGTCCTTTGGTCAGACCATAAATCTGATTGTTGAACAGCACGATATTTAAGTCGACGTTACGTCGAATGACGTGCATCAGGTGGTTACCACCGATGGACAGTGCGTCACCGTCACCAGTGATTACCCAGACGCTGAGGTCTTGGTTCGCAAGCTTCACAGCAGTCGCGACGGCCGGAGCGCGGCCGTGGATGCTGTGGAAACCATAGGTGTCCATGTAGTAAGGGAATCGACTTGAACAGCCGATGCCTGAGACGAAGCAGAACTTCTCCTTGGGGATACCAAGGGTTGGAAGCACCTTCTTCATCTGCGCTAGGATGGAATAGTCACCGCAACGAGGGCACCAGCGAACTTCCTGGTCGCTCGCGAAGTCCTTGGCGGACAGGACGGGCAGTTCGGTAGACATTCTTCTGAACTTTCTTTGACGCTGTTGTGAACGCTTTGTTCGATTTGTCTTTGTGAAGGAGCGGACCAGAGTCCAATGACTCTGGCTCCGAGCACTAGTCCAGCATTGAGTCGATCTTGTCGATGATTTCACCGATCTTAAACGGCTTGCCCTGGATCTTGTTGAGCCCCTGAGCATCACACAGATACTTGGCTCGAATCAGGAAGCGAAGCTGACCCATGTTAAGTTCCGGCATTAGCACCTTCTTGAAGTTGCCAATGATGTCACCAAGGTTCTTCGGGAATGGATTGATGTACCGGACGTGGGCATGACCGACGCTCTTGCCAGCTTCAACCTGCTGGTTGACGGCTGCTCGAACTGAACCGAACGTTCCACCCCAACTTAGCACGAGAACATCGCCAGACTGTGCTCCGTGCACATCCTGCTCTGGAATGTAATCTGCGACGTTGTCCACCTTTTGCTGACGAGTCAGCGTCATATGGTGGTGGTTGTCAGGGTCGTATTCGACGTTACCTGTGACGTCCTTTTTCTCCAAGCCGCCGACTCGGTGTTCAAGTCCGGGAGTGCCTGGAATCGCCCAAGGGCGAACAAGCTTCTCGTCACGAAGATAAGGCATGTATTCGCCGTCGAGGTTTGGTCCCTCAGCGAATTTGACATCGATCTTGTGCAGATCTTCTACGTTCGGAATCTTCCATGGCTCAGAGCCGTTCGCCACATAGCCGTCAGAGAGGAACACAACTGGTGTCATGAACTCGACGGCAATGCGCATGGCTTCCTGAACCATGTAGAAGCAGTCACCCGGAGTTGCCGCTGCGACAATCGGCAGTGGTGACTCACCGTTGCGACCAAACATCGATAGAAGCAGGTCTGACTGTTCCGTCTTCGTTGGAAGACCGGTACTCGGGCCACCACGCTGGACGTTAACGATAACCATCGGGAGTTCGGTGATCATACCGAGACCCATGGCTTCGCCCTTCAGGCAAATACCCGGTCCGCTCGATGCCGTGACCGCGAGTGCTCCAGCGTAGGAAGCTCCCACACAGGCACACATTGCAGCGATTTCATCTTCGGCTTGGAATGTCTTTACACCGAAGTTCTTCATCGGTGCCAAGTAGTGCAGCACGTCACTGGCGGGCGTGATGGGGTAGCCGCAATACATGAGCTCTCTGCCAGCCAGTTTGGCGGCAGTCGCAAGGCCCCAAGCGGTAGCCTCGTTACCCATGATTTTACGGTATGTACCCGATTCAAGCTGGGCCGGTGCAACCTTGTAGTGCACAGTAAAGGCTTCGGTACTGAAGCCATAATTGTAGCCACCTTCGAGCGCGAGAGTGTTCGCCTCGATGATCTCCGGCTTCTTGGCGAACTTCTTCGCGAGGAAGTCCAGAGTCGGTTGTTTGTCACGCTCGTAGAGCCAGTAAACTAACCCTAAAGCGAAGAAGTTCTTACAGCGGTCAATGAACTTCTGAGACTTCAGAGTGTCTCCAACGGCGTCGCGAGTCAGCCGCGTCATCGGCACCTTGAACACGCGGAAGCTGGAAAGTGCTTCGACGTCTTCGAGCGGGTTGGACGCGTACTTAGCTTTCTTAAGGTTCCCATCGTCAAACGCATCTTCGTTGACGATTAGCGTTCCACCACGCTTGAGGTCCTTGAGGTTTGTCTTCAAAGCCGCAGGATTCATCGCGACGAGTGTGTCGACTTCGTCACCCGGGGTGAAAATGTCTTTGCTGGAAAAGCAAAGCTGGAAGCCAGAGACACCGAACAGCGACCCGGCGGGTGCGCGAATTTCGGCGGGGAAGTCAGGCAGTGTGCTGACGTCGTTTCCGCCCACTGCGGATGAAGTTGTGAACTGACCACCGGTGATCTGCATCCCGTCGCCGGAGTCTCCGCAGAAGCTGATGACAACGGTGTCGAGTTCTTCCTGAGTCCTATTTGCCGGAGGGGCGTCTGTAGCCATCGGTAGGGTGTGCCTTTTGAATTGTCTGATCACGCACTCTCGTGCGCACTACGGCTCAGTGTGGAATCGGCAGGAGGTGCCGGTACTGCCCAATCAGGATCTTGAATTCATGATGTATTGTGTTCGGCTGATTCTGTCAGCCGATCTGTCCTGAATGTACCGGAAGAATCACCAGCGGCGGCGCATTCTTGCAACTGGTTTTGCCATTGAAAAGTCCTGCTTTATGTATTCCGCCGCTTTTTCCGGGCATTCCCATGGGCGAAAAGGCTGTTGGCGTCACGGCTTAGGCTGCCGAGATGCACGACACGTCTTGCTGAACTGATCTCCGTTCCTGATACTACCGCCCAACCTTTCGGTGGCCATGCCTTCTGGGAACGGAATCCCGCCCGAGTGCGAAGTCCCTCACCACAACTCAAACAGTTGCTGCAGCAGCTCGATCTCTGCACACCCGCTGATCTACGCGCGTGTCATTCTCAGGTCAAGAGGCTCGCACGTGACCTTCCAGCGTTCGATTCGGTTTGGGTCGATGCCCTGGTTCAACAACGCCGCCTAACGCCGTATCAGGGCGAGGTGCTGCTTTCAGAGGAACCTGAGAAGCTGAATGCCGGGCCTTGCGTGATTTTGGACAAACTGGGCCATCACGAATCGGCTCATACTTTC
>JBGCDN010000152.1:0-5213 GCA_045105495.1 Planctomycetaceae bacterium | reverse complement strand
GTTACTCGCCGGCGGCGGCATGAAGCTCGGCCAGGCAATCGGGGCGACGAATCGACTGGGTGAACACGCCGTCGAACGACCGGTTCACATGCAGGAAATTATCGCGACGATCTACCACAACCTTGGCATCAACACGATGTCCGAAACCATCGTCGATCCATCCGGTCGCCCCCAATACCTCGTCGACCACCGCGAGCCGATCAAAGAACTCACCTAAGGAACTTTCAGTTCCACCGGGGTGCGGCAACGGCGTTGGGATGGTGATCGCGTAGGGCTTATCGCCGCGAAAGCGTTTCTTCAAACCGGTGTCGAGGGGCGAACGCGTTTTGCTCATGAATCGCCTCGATGAAGCCGTGCTTTGTGAGCCGAGATCCAAGCGCCGATCGCGAAGAACACAATGCCGAACCCGACTGTTGCGACGATCTCGATCCCAAACAGTTGGAGCAACCAAGAACTCGCTGCAATTACAAGTCGGATGGCACCCGCCACAAGGCCGAGACATCCCATCAGCGTGTGTTCAGTGCTTGAAGTCAGTTCTCCCAGTGCGATGGCACTGAGGTTCATCGTGAGAAAGTAGACCAGTGGTAACACGGGTGACACATCCATCTCAACAAACGACCGAGCTGTGACGGATGCAACGACTGGCACCAGGACTGCTCCCGAAATTTCCAGGAACCTCGCGATACGGCCTTCGAAGCAGGAACCGATTGCGATTGTGGAGAACAACAGGAAGTGGCCCGGAACAATGCGTCGGAAGAACAGCATGTCCTGGTTCCACATTAATAGAGCAAGCGCGGCAGAGACGGCTGTTGCTCCAAGAAAACAACGGAACGCATCGCGACGCGCGAGGCCTGTGATGAGCAGTAAAGCCACAATCATGCCGAGCGGCACGATGTGTGGTTCTGTGATTGACTGAACACCAAGCGTTCGATCGCCAACAACAGACAGACCGGCTAACGCCACCAGCACAACGTACTCGCCAGAACGCACGCCGCGCATCCACGCGTAGCCGCCAAGTAGAAACACTCCAAACAGTGTCAGGAATATTGGCGAGCCAATCGATTCGACGAACTGCAAAAGAAAACTGCGGTATGTCGGGTCCGGACTTAGTCGAGGAAACGAACACAGCAGCATCAACAACGTCGAAGCGATCAACACGCCGTTCTGCAATCGTCGTGTTCCATCCGTCAACGCGATTTCCAATACCACAAGACTGGCACACAGGATGAACGGATTCAGCGCGTACGCGCCGAACGACGTGAACATCTCGTCGGCCCAGCCCCACGACGGATCAAACGAAATGCTCAACGAATAAGACCGCGCGCAGACAGCGATGCCGAGGAAACCGAACAACGTCCACGGAAGCAAAGGCCATTTCCACGGACAAGGCGACCCCGTTTCGTCAACCAGTTTGCGACCACGCCACACGGCAGGTAGTAGCAACAACGTGCATATTCCGGACAACAGTGGGAACGCTGCAATCCGCCACCGCGTAACGCTTATCGTGACGCTGGTAACCTCCGGCGAAACCAATACCGGATACCCGAAGAAAAGCGCGAGCATCAAGTAAAACGGCAATCGAAACAGCCCATGCAGAGGGATCTTCAGTAAGCGAACGATTGTTTCAGTGATGAGAAACGAAAGAAGAAACCCAGCCGCTGGCAGCCAAAGTGCTTCTTGTCCGCGAATGTTGAGTACCTCATCGAAGCTGACTGACATTGCCAGAAACATGATTACGAGAATCAGCATCAGCGAACGTGCATCTTCCCAAACTCGACCATATCGAACCACAACCCAGGCCGTGGCTGCCATTAAGATCGTCAGTCCGCTCATGGCTGCCATCAGCATCCACGGATCAATGTAGTTCACTTCCAATGGGCGAAACACGCGTTGGATTGCGAACAGCGCACAACATGTGCTGATCAGATAAAACGGATTATGGTTGTAGAGCACTTGGGCTAACGAGCGATTGCGACGAGGTTCCATAACATCCCTCCCAGCGCGCACGCGAACGCAACCTTGGCCCGGGGGTGAATTCGCGAATGCGATTTTGAATCAGTCGTTCAGAACGAACGAGAAAAGACGTGCTACCAAACTGATGCAGCAGCGTCTGGGATTTGTCTAAGAGACCTGGTCAGTAACGCTCCGTCACGAACCGTGTTTCACCGCGTGCCGAACGGGCCGCGTGTAGTCCTCGGATTCCGATGATGGATAAGATCCATGTTTGGGGTTTGCCTGCCGTTCTAGTGCGATTCCTTTCGAATGGATGGAACTTACCACGGTTCAGCTGCATCCAAGGTCCCGTCTTGGCTGTGAATGGCGTCACGGGCGCTCGTAGTTGAAACAGGTGAGCATCGCCCGCGTAAGGGGGGTAGGATTGGCTTAAACGCCAAGAATGTTGGTGGCAGGCGAACACTGAACCCACGTGATTTGGACGTGTCTTTGAGGAATCAGGTATGTTGCGATTTTCTCTTCTTCTGGTTGGTGCGGTTATGGTCCTCACGGACGCTACATTCGCTGAAGGCACGTTTCTGGAACGCTTTGCGCTGTCGAAGAATCGGGAAGAGGTTCTCAAGGAACTCATCCCTGGCACGCGCGAGTACTACTACTATCACTGCCTGCATTATCAGAACACGAAGCAGCTGGACCGCGTTGATGGCATGGTCACCAAGTGGGTGGAACGCCACAAGAATGGCCCGCTGCTGGAAGAGATTCAGTATCGCCAGGCGTTGCTGACCTACGATCTGGCCCCCAAAAAGACACTCGACTTCATTCGCGACAAACGCGGTCTGCGGTTCAATCACCAGAAGGACACCCCCGACTCACGACCCAATCTCCCAACGTCATTCGATCAAACTCTCATCTCGCGCGACACTCTCAAAGATCGCGCGATGCGATCCGCGAAAGATCTGCGTCATTTTGAAGATCGGGCCTGGCGATGGCTGGTTCGTGAAGATCTAGACGACCGCCGACGACGCGATTTGCTGCATCGGATGCAGCGACCAGATGTCGATCGTCTTCCAGAGATGGTCGTCGCCGATCTGCGTGCCGCAAAGAGCGGTGGATTTGGCTCACATGGAATCCACAGCCAGCTGCTGTTGAGCCAACTGCAAAAGTGCGCGCAGTTGATGCCGGAGTTGTTGGCGAACAACGCGTTCGTTCAGGAATGGGTCAAACGGCTCCGTCCAAACAACGACATCGACATGCGATTGAACCAGGACGAACGCTCTGCTTATCTCGTCCGGTTGTGGGACTTTGTTAAGACGCTCCCGCCCAATCAAAACTCGCTCAAAGCGCACGTTCTATATCAACAACTTGTCTTCGATGCACAGCAGGGTCGTTATGACAAATCGGTATTCATGCAGTATCTGAAGCTGCCGCGGCGTGTCGAATACATCGATTCTGACTACATGAAACGCGAAGCGAATCGTCGGCATGTGTGCGATTTAAACGCAAACTTTAAGGCATACACGACCATGCCGTCCGTCGGAAACGACGAAGCGCTCGTGCGCGACTACCTGATGCAATTCTTGGTTCGTGCCGAATCAACGGGTGAGTTCGAACCGTATCTCAATGATCTCTGGCTGCAGCATGTGTTTGCCGAAACCAAGATTGTGAATGGTGTTGGCGACCCCGAGAAATGGTACTCGCTGCTGCCGCCGGAGATGTATCGTAAGTTGCGCGATCGTATTGACATCGATTTCGCGAAAACGAACCAGCAACACTACGCACCCGACGACGCCGTCGCGCTGGATGTGTTCGTAAAGAACGTTCCAACGCTGATTGTCAAAGTGTTCGAAATCAATGCGGCCAACTTTTATCGCGACACTGGCCGTGAGGTAAACACTGACATCAATCTGGACGGACTCGTCGCCAGCCGCGAACAGACCATCGAATACGAAGAAGCTCCACTACGCCGAGTGAAACGCCGGTTCGAGTTTCCTGAGCTGAATAAGCGGGGCGTATATGTCATCGACTTCATCGGCAACGGCAAGGCCAGTCGGGCGCTCGTGCGGAAGGGACGTCTTCATTTTGTGACAGACGTAACTGTTGCCGGTCAACGATTTACGATCCTTAATGAGAACAACGAACAGGTCAAAGACGCATCGTTGTTGATTGGTAATCAGGACTATCAGGCTGATGAAGATGGTCGGATCACAGTTCCGTTCTCAACGAAACCGGGCAAAAAGCCAGTCATTATCAAGCACGACAGCTTCGTGAGCCTTGGCCACTTCAATCATGCAGTTGAATCGCCGGCGTTCTCAGCAGCAATGTTTGTCGATCGAGAAGAACTGGTACGTCGAAACACCGCGACTTTATTGGTGCGACCGCAACTTCAGGTAAATGGTGTGCCAGTTAGTCTGGCTGCGGTTGAAGATGTGGAGCTAATGATTGATTCGACGGATCACGACGGAGTGCATTCCACGCAAGTCGTTACCGACTTCAAGCTGTTCGAAGATCGCGAATCGACTCACGAGTTCTCTGTGCCGAACCGACTGACTTCCATTCAGTTCACCGTGACTGGCAAGGTGCTCAACGCGAGTCAGGGCAAAGACATTGATGTGTCAGCATCTCGCGTGTTCACAATCAATCAAACAGACAAAACGAATCACATTGTCGACATGCACTTCGGACGTGTTGGTGAGCAGTTTGTTATCGACGTGCTCGGCCGAACCGGAGAAGCCCGAGCTGACGTGGCTGTCCGAGTTGAAGTGAAGCATGCAGATTTTAAGAAGCAGGTGAAGAAGGATCTTAAGTCGGACAAATCCGGACGGATCTTGTTGGGTGAACTGGCTGGTATCGAACAAGTGTCAGCGACGCTGCCTGATGGCCTTGCACGATCGTGGACTACGGCGACGGCAGGGCATGTCGGTAGTCGAACGGTTCACAAGAAGCAGGGCGAACTCGTTCATATTCGCACAATCCTGGAGGCAGAACAGTTCAATCGTGAGCATGTGTCTGTGTTCGAACTGCGAGGCAATGAGTTGATCGCAGATCAGTTTGACGCAGCTTCACTAGCTGATGGTTTCGTCACGCTGAAAGATCTGCCAGCTGGCGACTTCCGCGTTTCTTTGCTTGAAGAAGCTGGCGAACGAACGGTCCTGGTTCGGATTGCCCACGGGGTTCGAGATCAACAGCACATCTTTGGTTCGTCTCGAAAGCTGACGACCGAACTATTGGATGAACTACAAATCGCAGAGTCGAAGATTGTC
>JBGCDN010000151.1:0-8798 GCA_045105495.1 Planctomycetaceae bacterium | reverse complement strand
GCGAAGTACACCGCTGCGACAAGGAACCCGGTCTTGATAAGAGAGGAACGCGACGAAACGCCACTCAGCGGAGCGACAGAAACAACACTGACTACCATCAAGACAACAAAGTGTTCTAGCGTAGCTACCGTCGCGAGGCTGATAACGACCGAGAGTACAAACGCGCAAAGTGTCGCGAGAACCTGGTCGTAGGCGATTGCCAGCAGCATCACGGCGGCCAGCAATGGAATCACTTCGGCTCGCCAGGGATCAATCGAAACAATTCGAGCCAACCACACAGTGGAAACACACAACGCCAGGAATACCGCGAGCGACTTAGGATCTTTTGCGATCTGGGCGTCAGTGCGGTTGAGATAAGAGCCGAACAAAACAGCCAGCACACCAAACATCAACAACGCCGTAGCGCCGCGGACGATGCGGTTGCTCATTGGTGTAACGTTGCCGACAGCTTCGTGTTCCAGCTGAAGCAGTTGCAGTAGCTCTTCATCCAGTACAGTTCCTGGTTTAATGAGAACCGAACCTTCGTCGTAAGTATCGAACCGTTCGCCTGCGGTTTCGCGAGCCTGACGCCGATTCTCCTGTGTCTCGGCCGCTGCGTACTGAAGCGTCATCGGCAGTTCCGATGTCATCCAAACTTCAAGCAGCTGTCGCATGGCGACTAGCCGGGGGAACGAGGTCCACTTGCTACCCAGCCTTCCGGTTCCTTTGATGGTTTCGACGAGAACCGCGTCAGCAACGGTGGCGGTGATGAGATCCTTCTCTGTGTCGCCAAGAATCTGGATTGCATGGTCGAGCTGAATTTCGTCTTCGTCAACAAGAACATCTTCGCCTTGGAGATCGTCCAGGTTCAGCAGACCAAACTGTCTGACCGGTTCCAGAAACGATTCGAAGTCCTTCTGTATTTGGTCTAGTCGCTCACCGACAACGCCTTCACCCGAGATTGCTGTTTTCAACTTTGCGAATCGAGTTTCGGGCGGTTCGGCAAGTGGCTTCTTCTCCGCTGATTCCGTGTTCTCTCCAGTTGTGGCCGAAGGTGGATTCAGCTGGAACGCTTGTCGTACTTCCGGCGGCAACGACGCAACGCTACCTGCTTCAGCCACAGCACCAAGATGCGTGCGCAGTCGAGCCGGTATCGCTTCCAGTCGGGAAGGATTGCGACGGAACACATACGCGACCGCCGCTTCGCTCTGCCGCAACGCGCGGTCGGTTTCTATTCGATTGACTTTCTTGAAGTCGACTCGAGCAACAATGCCGCGTTCAAGACGATCACCGACTCGGTAGGGGAACAAAGGCTTCCAGCCGCGAACAGCGAATAGAAAGCCGATGAGCCCGAGCGTGACGATGCCAAGACGTATCAGGACGCCTTGGTCCTTAAGTGCGTTTGTAGTGCGATCCCAGAATGTGATGGTCTTAAGAGACGCAGCACGACCGGAGCGCGGCTTGCGGCCAGGCTTTGTTGACATGCATTGATCGGCAACGATTCAGCGTGAATCGGGTTTGGTTCCAACCTACCCGCTCGAACAAAGTTCAATGAGCGGTTTGCCGCTCCTCATGTGAAAGTCTGAAGACAGAACCCGCTGGCTCAGCTGACGGTATTAGCGTCGGGCAGCGGACGGTCGCTTACGTCTAATAATCTAGTCTCTACTCACCGCTTACGCTGGATTTCTCTTCGTCGTAAGCGTCCACGATGTCGCGGACGAGTTTATGACGCACAATATCCTGCCCGGAAAGTTCGGTCACCGCAACACCATCGACTTTTTGGAGTCGACGAATGGCATCCGAGAGCCCGCTCTTTACGTTCTTTTCCAAGTCAACCTGTGTTGCGTCACCGGTAACAACGATCTGAGACCCCTCACCCATACGCGTTAGAAACATCTTCATCTGCGTAACCGTCGTATTCTGTGCTTCATCCAGAATCATGAACGTGTCGTTCAATGTCCGACCGCGCATGAATGCCAGAGGGACGATTTCGATGACATCGTTCTCCATGTATCGCTCAACCTGGTCAAAGCTCAGCATGTCGTTCAGCGCGTCCAGCAGCGGACGGAGAAACGGGTTCACTTTGGCCAGCATGTCGCCCGGCAGGAACCCAAGTCGTTCGCCGGCTTCCACTGCGGGACGAACCAAAACAATGCGTCTGACGCGTTCGGTTCTTAACGCGTTAATTGCCATGGCCACAGCGAGATAGGTCTTCCCCGAACCAGCTGGTCCCGCACAAAGAACGACGTCGTGATTGCGGATGGCTCTTATGTAATCCGCCTGTCCTTGTGATTTCGGAGTGACGTTCTTCTTGCGTTCGTTGAGTTCAATTCCCAGCGGACCCTTGCTGCGGGGAGCTTCCCCTATGCCGTGGCGATGCAACACATCGTAGACTTCCTTTTCAGGGAGGTGCTGCTTCTGATGAATGATCTCGCACAGCTCGTCCAGAATGCGCAGGCCCTGATTGACGTGCTCTTCCGTTCCCAGCAAACGGATTTCATCGCCTCGAAGAACCACATCAATCCCGAGCGAATCCTGAACCAGCCGCAGATAGCGATCACGTGGTCCGAAAAGGGCTCGAACTTGTTCCTGACTCTCGAGTGAGATTGTTGCTTCTGTCATAGGCTCCGACCGTTTTGTTGTGTGCGCGCGATCTGTCGCGGGCTTGGTTAATTCTAGTCCTGCGTGGTCGCTGGAGTAAGGGGTTGACCGCTTGTTGTGCTGTAAGTTCATTCCAGAAAAGCCTTTGCGCTGATTTTGCATTGACGGCATTGGCTAGGGGACGGCCAAATTCCGCAGATTCGAAGGAGAAGACAGGTAAGCCTGCGATCCAGTTCGGGCAAAAGACCTGCACGATTCTGCCGATACCGCCGATCGTGCCGGTCACGCTCAAGTGATTGCTCGGGGAGTTCGATGAATTCGAAAAACCCGAGCTCTCCGTCTGCGCGCGGCGAGCCTTTGTTGCAGCAAGCCTCATGGGCGTGAGTGACTATGTTTGAGAACCACTTTGGATTTATCCGTCGACCATTTACTGCCGGTCCGGATGTTGAACTTTTCGTCAACAACGAGACCGCACAAGCTGCGTTCGAATCCATCGACTACTGCCTGCGCGGTGGCCAGGGAATTGCTGTGTTGACGGCTCCCAGCGGAACCGGCAAATCGATGCTGTGCCAGGTTCTCATTGGTGAACTGCGAGACGAGTTTCACTTCTCGTTTCTCCCAAGCCCGGGCACTTCTTCACGCCTTGGTCTGCTGCAAGCGATCTACTTCGGTCTTGGTAAGCGAGTGAAGCGTCGGCACGCTGGCATCAGCGATTCCGAAATGCGTCTCGAACTGATTGACGCCGTTCGCAGTCTGCGCGTTCGCTCTACCGGTCTTGCACTTCTGATTGACGAAGCGCACTTGCTGGACAACGAACAACTGGAAGAGATTCGAATACTGTCCAACTTCGCCGATCGCGGCCAGCCGCTTATTCGACCGTTGTTGTGTGGTGCTCCGTCACTCGAAGAGCGTCTGCTTGATCCGGAACTCAAAGCATTGAGTCAACGGATTCGCTGTCAGGTCTATCTGGAACCGCTTTCACGCGACGAGTCAGAACTGTTCATCCATCACCAACTAACCCGCGCTGGCGTTCAAAATCGACACATCTTCGAGCCGGGGGCTTTGCAGAAGATTGTTCAGGCGGCTGATGGGAATGCTCGCTGTTTGAACCAGTTGTGCGACGAAGCTCTGCACCTCGCAGCGAAAGAATCGGAACGCACCGTTACTGACGCGATAGTAGAAACAGCACTCGACACGTTGGTGCAGTTGCCATTGAGTTGGAACCGCTCGCTAACAGCCTCGCGGCCCACCACATCTAGCAGTGATGGAGCAAACGCAGCGGCGCATCAGGCTGGGTCGCCAGCAGCCACGTCAGATTCAAGTACCGAGAGCGTGATTGAATTCGGGTCTTTGGAAGACGATTTCGATGCAGAACCAGCAATTGAAATCGGTTCTGATGTAGGAGTCGCAGCCGTGAACGAGCCTGTCGTAGCGGACAGTTGGGAGAGCGACGAGACGTCTGTTTCAATCGAGTTCTCAGAACCACCAGTGAGCGGTAACGCTAACCAGTTGCCACCAACGGTCGTTGTGGCTCCTGCAGAAACAGAGGACTACGTTGAATCCCATGACGACGAAATTCTTGTCGATGAACCCGTCTTCGAAGTCGGCGCTGACCGTGATGACTACAGCGAAGAGTTGACTGAAACTTTCCGCCAGGGACTCCCGGAAGCTCCGGTTCCATTTCATCAGCAGTCTGTCGATAGGTACGGCATTGCTGAGAGCAACGAAGCCGATGTTGTGTTGCCATCCGAGGATTTCGTTGAACTGAAACCTCGATTCGATGGAGCCGTTGCCCAGGAAGATCTGCTGCCTCAGAGTCATGCATCTGGCAGTCGATCCAAGCTCATGCGGTCAGCTCAGACGGTTGGCTTCGGCGAAAAATCGAAGCAGGTAGAGGATCAGTGGAGCGAGTCGGTTGTGGCAGAGCAGCCAGATGTCGTTTCCGGCGAGACGGTTGCGTCCGCTGAAGAAGAGTTGTTGCAGAGCTGCATCAACACCCGACGCGATATCGCAACGATGCTAGACAGTCTGGAGAGTCACGTTAGCGAGAGCTTGGCGGACCGGTACGACATTGTGATGCCAGAGCTAGAAGCTAGCTCAGAGTCGCCGCAGTTGGATTCTCAGACCTCGGAACGGTTCGATCGAGTCATCGATACTCAGCGAATGCACTGAATAGCTGAAGTTGGCGGGTCGGATTCTGCTGACACTTTGGTATCCTCAACGACGTTGCGTGCAGCGGCGTTGCAGTCTCCGTTAAGAACTCGACGCGCTCATTCCGCTTTGGGAAACGGGACTCCGCTGCCCGCGCGAAGGCTCACATCCGATCGCGACGGCAATGATTCTATCGTTGCAAAGTCTGGCGACCGGCACCTGCGAATTGACAAGACACCAATGGCTACCAACACGACTTTGACCGAAGCCGCCACGGCACACACGATGTATCGTTTCCTCGGCGCTCATTTAACAGAGCAGGACGGGGTTAAGGGGGTTCGCTTTGCTGTTTGGGCACCGAACGCGAACGCTGTCTCTGTCATCTGCGATGGCAACGGCTGGACTCCCGGTCGCGATCGATTGACGGGAAGTGATTCAGGTCACTGGACCGGATTTATCCCAAACATGCCAGTGGGTGCTCACTACAAGTACGCCATCGAGAGTCCGCAGGGCGCGATTTTGCAGAAGGCTGATCCGGTTGCTTTTCGAACCGAGTTGCGTCCGGCGACTGCGTCGATTGTTCACGATTTGACGCAGTACGACTGGAACGACGAAGACTGGATTGAACAGCGTTCACACAGCGATCCTTTGCATTCACCGATGAGCACTTACGAAGTTCATCTTGGATCGTGGAAGCGACCGGATGATGGTCGTGAGTTCTTCAACTACCGAGAACTCGCTCACCAGATTGCAGAGTACGCCACAAAGCTGGGATACACGCATCTTCAATTGATGCCGATAACAGAGCATCCGTTCGATGGTTCATGGGGCTACCAAACCACCGGTTACTTCGCGCCGTCGAGTCGTTTTGGAACCCCCGAAGACTTCATGTACTTCGTGGACCATTGTCACCAGAACAACCTTTCTGTTCTCATCGATTGGGTTCCTGCACACTTTCCAACCGACGCTCACGGGTTGGGGATGTTCGACGGGACGCACCTGTACGAACACGCCGACCCACGTCAGGGGTTCCATCCGGATTGGAACACGCTGATCTTCAACTATGGTCGCGACGAAGTTTGCAACTTCCTGCTTTCCAGCGCGAGGTTTTGGGCGGACCTTTATCACATTGATGGAATTCGCGTTGATGCTGTCGCGTCGATGCTTTACCTGGACTATTCCCGCAACGATGGGGAGTGGTTGCCGAATAAGGATGGTGGCCGCGAGAACCTGGAAGCGATTGAGTTCCTGAAGCAATTCAATGTGATGATCCACGGCGATTTTCCGGGCGTTGTCACGGTTGCTGAAGAATCGACCGCATGGCCTGGTGTGTCTCGACCGGTTTACACAGGTGGCCTTGGTTTCACGATGAAGTGGGACATGGGCTGGATGAACGACACACTGAAATACATGCGGCGCGATCCGGCTCATCGCAAATGGCATCAAAACGATTTGTCGTTCCGCATGGTTTATGCTTGGGACGAAAACTTCGTACTGCCGCTGTCCCACGACGAAGTGGTCCACGGCAAGCGGTCGTTGCTATCGCAAATGCCGGGTGATAACTGGCAAAAGGTTGCAAACCTTCGCCTGCTTTACGCGACTCAATATGCAATGCCGGGTAAGCAGTTGTTGTTCATGGGCGGGGAACTAGGCCAGTGGCTGGAATGGAACCACGACACACAACTTGATTGGCCGCTGCTGGAGACGGAAACCCACGCCGGTCTGCACCGCGTGATTGGCGACTTGAACCGTGTCTGCACGTCAGACCCTGCGTTCTTCACCGGCGATTTTGAACCAGCCGGGTTCCGTTGGATTCAATGCGATGATTCTCAAAACAGCGTGTTCGCCTGGATGCGAATGAGTACGACGTGTGACAGCACCGTTGTTTGCGTCGCCAACTTCACGCCGGTTCCTCGTCACGATTACCGAATTGGCGTTCCGAACGAAGGCAGCTACTGCGAGATTCTGAATAGCGACGCCGAGATCTATTCCGGCACCAACGTCGGGAACCTTGGCAGCGTCAAGACAACGGAAGTCGCTGCACACGGTTTTGCGCAAAGCCTGGAGATTCAGCTGCCTCCGTTGGCCATGGTTATGTTGAAGCTTGAGAACGAGGCGTAGTAGGAAGTAGGAAGTAGGTTGCGCTTGGGCCCTCTCCGGGCCTGATAGCCCGACTCTCCCGCGAGCGGGAGAGTGACTTGTGCTTTGGTGGCCACGCCCCTCGAACCGACCATGCGGCGATGAGCCATCCGATCAGCGTCATCCCAACGTCGCTGCCGCACCCCGATGCAACGGGACGTTGCCCCTACCGGATCCAGCCGCCGCCGAGGACGCGGTTGTTGTCGTAGAGGACAACGGCTTGGCCGGGGGCGACGCCGAATTGAGGCTCTTCGAAAGTGACTCGGAGACGGTCTTCTCCGGCTATTTCTGCGACGGCTGCTGCGGCTTTGTGGCGGTACCGGATCATGGCTTTGCATTCGATACGGTCTGGCAGGTTTGGGACCAGCCAGTTCAGTCGGTCGGCCTCAAGTTCGGTGCAGTCCAGATCTTCCCGTTCACCGATGATGACTCTTCGTGATTCCTTCTCGATACGGACCACGTATCTTGGTTCGCCAAATGCGATTCCAAGTCCTTTGCGTTGACCGATCGTGAATCGTTCGTAGCCATCATGCTGACCCACCACTTCGCCTGCGGTTGTGACGAGTTCTCCGGCGGTATCTTGTTGTCCGCGATAGCGTTCGATGAATCCGGCGTAGTCGTTGTCTGGTATGAAACAGATTTCCTGACTGTCGGGTTTGTCAGCGTTTCGAAGTCCCGCCTGCCGGGCCTGCTCACGGATGGCGACTTTGGCCTGGTCACCAACCGGAAACAGAATGTTGGGCAGGAGCTCCCGGTTGATTCCAAACAGAACGTAGCTTTGGTCTTTGGTGGGGTCTTCTCCTCGAACCAATGCAGGCGGGCCAGAATCCTGTGGCAGAAGTCGAGCGTAGTGGCCAGTCGCGATTTTCTCGGCGCCAATAGACTTTGCGAAATCCCAAAGGTGCCCGAACTTCAGCCAGTTGTTGCACATGACGCACGGGTTAGGTGTTCGTCCAGCGAGGTATTCGTCGGCGAAGTAGTCTTTGATTCGACCGAAGCCGTCTTTGAAGTTCACGGCATGAAACGGAATATCCAGCGAATCGGCTACGCGCCGTGCGTCTGCGGCGTCTGACGCGCTACAGCAGCCTTGCTTGTGGGCGGGGGCGTTGACGATGGGTAGCGGGTTGTCCGGCACCGCGCAGGATTCTGCTTCCGTTGCACCGGATCGCATAAACAAGCCAACGACTTCATAGCCTTGTTGTTGCAGCAAAACGGCGGCTGCCGAACTATCGACACCACCACTCATTGCCAGCACGACGCGCATTTTGAATGTGTCCGAGGTTAGAGAAGTTGAGAAGGTTGCTGCTGAAGTCTACGCAGCGGTTCTCAGGATTGAACCCTTAGTATTGGAAACAACGAGGGTGTATCGCGTCAGGCGTCTTTTCTCGTAGGCGCTGGGTCGCTGGAGCGAGCGGCGACTATTGGCCTGCTTCGCCGGAGTTGGGTTCTCGGACTTGTGAGAACTTGATCTTTTCGATGTAGCGAATCATCTTGCCGTCTTGAATCTTGCCAGTACAGGCACCGATACAAGCGATGCCGTATTCGTACCGCAGATTGTAATCGGCGTCGATTTCCACTTGCTGTTCGTTGGGGACTTCGCCTGGTGTTCCGGTGACTTTGATGATCTCGTTGGTCAGCCGATCAAAGCACTGCGGAGCGGTTCCGAGCGAGCGATTTCCAAATCGCAAATCAGCAAGGCCCCCGTTTCCATCTGACAGCATGCGAACTTTGAGGTCGGGCAGAGGCAGTTCGTTGGTTGGTTCGCTGGGAGCACCGATTGGCATGTTGATGCTGAAGTCGCCTTCGGGTTCAACAATCTTCAGCGTGAGCATGAAGAAAATCAAAAGCTGAAAGACGACATCGATCATCGGTGCCATCTGCGTTTCGATTTTCTCTGACTTGGAAGTCTTAATCTTCACGGCTACCGA
>JBGCDN010000150.1:0-2933 GCA_045105495.1 Planctomycetaceae bacterium | reverse complement strand
CGAATGAAATCCAGAATCTCCGGCAGTCGCGTTCGAGGAACCACGCCGTCCTGCGTACAGCAACTCGGCGCGAGTCGACCGATGGCTCCGAAGGCCTGTTTGCGACACTTCCATAACTTCTGTCGTTCTTCCGGCGTTTCTGCTCGACGCACTTCGCGAGCACCAATTGATTCGCAGATCTCGCCGATCCTATTGGCTTCTTCATCAACGGCGACTTCCAGACCATCGACTTCGATGAGAAGCACGGCACCCGCATCCAGTGGGAACCCGAACTGAAACGCTTCTTCGAGCGCCCCAACGATTCCCTGGTCCAACATCTCAAGCGCCGCGGGGACGATGCCCGCTCCGATGATTTCTGTAATGGTTGTGGTCGCGTCGCCAACGGTTTCAAAGATGGCCAGCATCGTTCGCCATGCAGCGGGATCGCGGGTGAGTCGGACTATGGCCTTTGTGCAAATGCCAAACGTTCCTTCACTGCCGACGAAGACACCCGTCAAATCGTAGCCCGGCGTATCTTCAACTGTCCCGCCCAACTGAACCACTTCGCCATCGGGCATTACAACTTCCAGGCCAAGCACGTGATTCACAGTCACGCCGTACTTCAACGTATGCGGGCCACCAGAATTCGTCGCAACGTTGCCACCAATCGTGCACGCGCCCTGACTACTCGGGTCGGGTGCGTAGTGATAACCGGTTCCCTTCAGATGATTCGTCAGGCGAACGTTCACCAGGCCCGGTTCAACAATCGCATATCGATCACGAATGTTGACTTCCAAAATTTGGTTCATCTTCGTCAGCGTGATCATCACACCGCCGGTAATCGGAATCGAACCACCCGCAAGACTCGTCCCGGCCCCCCGAGCCAGAAACGGAATATCGTGCTGGTTGCACGCTTTCACAATTGCAGAAACCTGCTGAGTCGAAGTTGGAAACACCACGACCTGCGGCGGGTTCTTATGAACCACATACCCATCACACTCATAAACCAACAGTTCGTCATCCGACGACAAAACGTTGTCGGCCCCGACGATGCCAGCAAGTTGTTCGATGAGTTGTTGCATGCGGCTGGGAAGGAGGAACGCTGAAGGAGAAAGGAGGAAAACGCAGCCTCACTCCTCCTTCAGCCTTCCTACTTCTTCCTTCTAGTAGTGTCCGCCCGATTTGCGAATGTGCACCATCGGCTTGCGATCGGCGAAGTCATCCGCCTGACCAGCTTCCGTCAGTTCAAGCAGGTACACAACGTGGTCGCCGGTCACCATTCGCGACACAACCTTGCCAATCAGATAACCCATCGCACTCTTGAGGACTCGGACACCAGAAACGGTTTCTGTTTCCAACCCGTCGAAAGCCTCTTCGCCCGGTTCAAACCCTTTGCCAAAGTGGCCGAGCAGCGAACCGCCGCCTTCGCCAACCATGTTTAAGGCGACAACCGTGTCGTCCTTCAGCCATTGGTTCAGATAGCGAGAACCATTGACGGCGAAGGTCACTTGTTGCGGTTCGAACGCAGCCTGCTGAACCCAACTGGCCAGCATGCCGGTTTCGTTACCGTCGCCATCGGTGCAGGTCAGAATGAAAACACCGCTGGGAATACGACCCAGAATTGGAAAGATTGGATTGTCGTGAGTGCTCATGTGTCGGCTCGAAGTTACAGAACGAACCGGCATGATATGACCGACAGCTTTCAGACGCGAGCCGCGCCGATGCATCTCGGGAAAAGAAGTCAGCGTTTGGCTGAACCGCTGACCGCGTGGGATCTCTGGCAAGATCCCACGACCAGTCAGCAAGAATCACATTTAGAGACTTCGACGTCGCTCGCCGTTGATCCCACGATCTCGACCAGCACCGCCGAACAACCAGTCCCAGCCGCTGCCGCCATCCAAGAAGTCGCGACCAGCTCGACCAAACAGCCGATCGTTGCCAGCTCCTCCGTACAGACTATCGTCACCGCCGCGACCACTTATGCGATCATCGCCGTCGCCACCAAACAACACGTCATCTCCCCAACTTCCGAAGATGCGGTCATTCCCAGCGTCACCGTATGCCGTGAAGCTCACCCCTCGCCCCATTGACACCGCGCGGATGTAGTCGTTGCCATCGCCACCAGACACGTAGGCAGTGGAGAACCCTGAGACGCGGTCGAGATCTTTAACACGCAGTCGGTCGTTCCCGCCCTGGCCGTTCAGTTCCACAGATTCTGTCGAACCAATATCAAGAGTAAACTGCCCAAGGTTGCGACGAGTCACGTAGAAGCGATCTCGATCACGTCGGTTCCGATCTGCGGTCAGAAAATCACCCGCACCGTCTGAACCGTTGACCTGAACCGCATCAAAGCCTGACCCACCTTCAATGAAGTCGCTGCCGTCGCCATTATTCCAGACGAACAAATCGTTGCCGCTATCCCCAACTTTAACGTCGCTGCCTTTGTTTCCAATCAGCGTGTCATCACCAGATCCACCAGCGAGGTAGTCGTCGCCACCGCCGCCACGAAGCAGGTCGTCGCCAGAACCGCCGTCGAGGTCCAGTTCAATCAAGCCAGCCAGTTCGTTGGTTCCAATAATTGCGTCGTCACCGCCTTGCCCGTTGACCTCCAGCGTTTCAGTCGTACCGATGTCCAATTGGAAGAGACCAAGATTGTTTCGATGGAATCGCACACGACTGCCGTTCGCATCAATCGCGAAGTCATCGCCCGCGGCATCGGCTCCATTGACCTGAACAACGTCGGTCCCGCTTCCACCTTCCATCAGGTCGCTGCCATCACCGTTATTCCAAACAATCAGGTCGTCACCAGCATCGCCGTACTTCGAGTCGTTACCGAGGTTGCCAACCAGCGTGTCGTTCCCATCACCACCGTTCAAAACATCCTGCCCATCAGAGCCCGACAGGTAGTCGTCACCAGCACCGCCATTGAATGTCAATCCGATAAGCGGATCGAG
>JBGCDN010000149.1:0-3270 GCA_045105495.1 Planctomycetaceae bacterium | reverse complement strand
GACGGGGCGATGCACAAAACGATGGCTGCAATGCGGGATAGTTTCATTTGACGCTCCGGTGACTGTGCCTGGCGTCCTTATCGTGACACAATAAGGGCCGGCTTTCATCTTCGGAGTTCCAATGCGTTACGTTCTGCTTCTAATTGCTGTCGTCCTCGCTGCACCAACATCTGCATTCGCGCAGTCCAATGAGTTTCGTCGTGATGTCGTTTATGCGAAGCGTCGCAAGCTGGAACTGAAAGTCGATATTGCGTTCCCAAAGGACGATCAGGCAATGCGGCCCGCCGTGCTGTGTCTGCATGGCGGCGGCTGGTTTGGTGGAGACAAACGTCTTTATCACAGCCGCATGAAGGCGCTCGCAGACCAGGGTTTTGTCGCTGTCACAGCACAGTATCGCCTTTCCGGCGTCGCGCGATGGCCGGCTCAGTTGGAAGATGTCAAAACCGCGTTTCGCTGGATTGTGGACAACGCGAAGGATCTCAAGATCGACCCGGAACGCATTGGCGTGATGGGAGAATCCGCCGGGGCTCACCTTGCGATGTGTCTTGCGTTCCGGCCCGAGGAAACCAGCAGCGAGGTTCGACCGCGTGTTGTCTTGAACTGCTTCGGTCCAACTGACATGCATGACGCTTCTCAAATCGGTCGAGGCCGTCACATGATCGAAGCGTTGCTTGGCAAGAAGTTAGACGAGAGTGCTGACGAGCTGATCGACATTTCGCCAGCGAAGTTTATCGATCGTACGGACCCACCGGTTCTGACGATCCATGGCACAGCCGACGGATTGGTTCCTTACAGCCAGGCTGGCATTTTGAAGAAGGCGATGGACGCCGCGAAGATACCGAACGACTTGTTCCCGATGGAAGGAGTCGGGCATGGCTACGGTCGCAGTATTCGACCAGCGATGAATCGGGCGATGCAATTTGGTTCGCAGTACCTTCGGGTACCTCAGATGAAGTTGGTTGCGTTTGAGGACTTCGAAAATGGAACCGACCGTTGGGAGTTCACAGACGATTCTGCGTGGGCCGCCAAGAGCGACGCCGGACGAACCTTCATTTCGTTGACGAAAAAGAAGAGCGACTACCAACCTGAAGTGCGATCCCCGTTCAATGTCGCGATGCTGAAGTCCGATGCTGTCGGCAGCTTTGTGTTGGACGTCGATATGCGTTCGACGAACAAGGTCTACGGCCACCAGGATCTGTGCCTGTTCTTTGGTCATCAGGATCCGTCGCATTTCTATTACGTGCACCTCGGCCGAGCAGCGGATGATCATGCGAACTCGATTTTCCTGGTCAACGGAGAGCCTCGAGTCAGTATTGCTCAGGAGCGAACCAAAGGAACCGACTGGAGCCGCGGATGGCACCGTGTTCGAGTCAAACGCGATGCAGAGGCGGGAATGATTGAGGTGTTCTTCGACGACATGCAAACACCGGTCATGCGTACTGTTGACAAAACGTTCACATCTGGTCGTATCGGTATCGGAAGCTTTGACGATACCGGTGACTTTGACGCTATCCGACTTTGGGCGAAGCGGTAAGTCAGGCAAGCCTGGTTCATATCGAATTTGTTGCGGATCGCGGCTCTCCAAAGTGTCGGATAAACCGAACAAGCGGTCGATACGCTGCCGTCAGTCGGTTTTCGTCCGCTTACCTGTCCAGTTAGCTGGACAACCCTCATTTCCGGTATGACCATAGAGTGTCAAAGCGCGTCCGCGCAGACCTTGCATCCCCCAGCTGATCCCCACTGCGGTCTTTGAGAGTGTCGATGTCCTACCGTGACAAGAAGCGAACGGCAGCCGATCTGGTTCACAGACGGAACCGTGGCAAGCAAAAGCCAACATCTGAAACCGAAGACACGCCTGCGTTGGATTCCATCGTAGACAGCTTCGCAGCGTCCCTTTTTGCGACTCCTGCTGCGCCAGCGCCTGCAGAACCGGTTCTCAACGAAGAAGTACCGGAAGCTGTTGATCACGAGGAGACTGAATTCTTCGACACAGATGAGGAAGAGTTCTCGTACGACGAACCAGAATACGTCGAAGAAGCCGAACCTGAAGTCGCCGAACAGTTACAGGACGACGAGCCTGAAGTTGCGACTCTGGTTGAAGATGAAGACGAATCAGACGATGCCCAAGAGGCAAACGAAGAAGAGCTAAACTCGCTGCACAGCGAACAGCAGCAGGTTGCCGCCCAACACGGAGCGATGCAGCGGCAGTTGACAGAGAACGAGACGCTCGCGGAGGAGAAGCTTGTCGAACAGCGTTCTGCCATCGAGCAGTTACGGCAAAATATCGAGCAGGGCAGGTCGGCAGTTGAATCGTTGCGGGAACAGGCGAAGCAATCGCATGCGGCCGCGGTTCAGGAATTCGAAGACAACAATGTGACGCTGCAATCGCTGATCGGCGAACGCAACGAGCTGGTGACCGAGTTCGAACAGCAGAAGCTGGAACTTCAGAACCAATCGCAGTCTCAGCACGCACACCTTCAATCACTTCTCGAACAGATCGCCACCGAACGCGCGGCGGTGGAAGAACGGCGGACGGATCTTCAGCAGTCCGTGCCCGAAGCGATTGACCCCGCCGATATCGAACTGCGTCGGGCCGAACTGCAGAGTATCCAGGCAGAACACGAACAACTGGAAACTGAGTTCGCTGAGGCACAGGCCCACGCGGCATCGCAACATGCAGCCGCCGCAGAGGCCTTCAAGTCGCTCAAGGAACAGATCCAGCAACAGCAGGAATCGTTGGCGGCGCGTCGTGAAGAACTAGCCAATCTCAAAGCTGAAGCAGTTCCAGAGGTTGATGCGACGTTGCAATCGGAGGTTCAACGACTCTCTCAGGAAGCCGAGTCGCTTGAAGCAGAGATCCAGCAGCACGAACAAACGCGAGAGGTAGCCAGCAGGGAAATTGTTGAGAGCGAAGAGGCTCTCAGTCGAGAACGAGAGTTACTGCAGTCGAACATTGCAAAGGCGCAAAGTCAGTTGCAGGCACTGGAGGTTCCAGCCGTTGATGATCAAGCCGTTGCTGATCATGAAGCAGAGGTTGAATCGCTCAAGGCAGAGTTCTTTCAGGTCAAAGCAGCTATTGCTGAGGCGACCAAACGAAACGACGAGAAGCAACAAGCAGACGCGGAAGCTGCAGCTCAACACATCCAGACTGTTGAGGGTTTGAAACAGCAGATCACCGAAGACTCGGAACTCTTGCTGCAGCTCGAACAACAACCTGCTCCGCAAATTGAGTCTTCGGTCCAGGCTGAACTCAGCGAACTTCAAAGGCGA
>JBGCDN010000148.1:0-2649 GCA_045105495.1 Planctomycetaceae bacterium | reverse complement strand
ACCCCGCAAACCGAATTCAAAGCGCTGAAGAATTGGCGAACCTACTGGAACCATTCGCTGAGAACGCTGACCTTGCAAACTTGGTTCGAAGAGTCGATGGCCACAGTTCAGCAATAGTTCCGACCCAACGCATGGACGGGCCGGAAGACGCCACCGATGACGATACGGCTCATGTCGTTTCGATGTCGGGGTCATTAGATCGTTCAGACGCGACGGTTCTTGAAGCTGATCAGGTCAGCGTCTCTGTCAAACCAGAAACGAAATCCAGGCGTTCGGCAACACGTACAGTGAAAGCGATGTTGATTGGCCTTACCACCATCGGCCTTGTTGCGGCGCTGGCATTTGCGATTCAGCAACGGTTCAAGGTTGAAACGCCAGCCGGAACCTTGATTGTTGAAACCAGTGGGAAGGAACTCCCAATCACAATCGCCGGCAAGTCGGTCACGTTTAAAGATCCTTCAGACGGGAAGCCGGTTCGCGTCACGGTCGATGAAGATCGCAAGCTGTTGGTATTCACCAAGGATGGCTTCAAAGCCGTCAGTAAGTCTGTCGATTTGGAATCGGACAACGGTCAGCGAGTGAGCCTAACTTTCGAGCCCAAGCCGGCGAAAGAGGTTGCAGGGATCTCTCAAGTGGACGTGGCAAAAGTCGTTCGATCACCGAGAGAGGTTGTTGAATCGGCGTTCAGCAAAGGCGTATTCGCGTTTGTGTCTTCCTCAACCGGTTCCGTGACTCGCAAGGATGAAATCCCGGAGAACCCTTCGACCATCTACCATGTCGCGATCCGCAACGATCGAATGCAGGAGACTCGCGAACTTCTTCAAGAACTTCGCAAGGTGCTTGATTTATCCTCGGTTTCTATCCACGGCCCAACGCCTTTGGATGAGGAAACGGTGAATGTTCTCGCCAGCATGCCCCGGGCTGGAGGAGCTCCGTATTTACACGCCGTTCCCCCACCAACTGATTGGCAAGACAGATGGATCTTGATTCGGAGCATTGAACCGCATCGGCCTGTTCGACGAAGCGTTGGATCACCGAGTTGATGACCAGGCTGTTCGATTACTCAATCGACAGTTCCCGGACATCCTTAAGCTAGAGCTCGAATCACAGAGATTGACCAGAGCCGCTATGAAAAGCATCGCGTCCTCAAGAATTGCAGAATTGAAGCTGGTGGATCCGACCGACGACTTGCTTGCCGAACTTTCAGAAGCGAAGCAGCTTCAAGTCCTGGGCTTCTCTATCGATCGCCCTGTGCGCATTCCCGATCTACCGCCGAATATCGCGCTGTTTTTTTGCGATGGGATGACGCTAACCAAAGAGGTTTTTGCGAAGCTTAAAGACTGCAAGTCGCTTGAACGTGTCGTGCAAAGGCTGGCCGCTGTCGATCAAACTGCTGTCGCCGAGTTCCGTAAGGCAAGACCAGACTGCGTGTTCGAGTCTGACCAGACATCGATTGCCGCCACACAATCCGCCCCATCAACACGAACGCTTGCCGCCGTCGCTGCGTTCGACAATCAAAAGGGGTTTTCATACGTCTTCTACAACGATGGGACGTACGAGAAGCTCGTCAACGGCCAGGAAAAGTTGGTTCATCGTCTCGTAACGGGAAGGTTCTGGGGACATTTGGTTGGGAACCGTAGCAACAAACTTGCGGCAACCTTCGCGAAAGATGCTGACACCAGCTTTGCGTTCTACTCAGACGAAATGTTCTCCACCTATTTAAACGGCCCCGACCTTGGTACGGGGACCGCCAAAACAGTTGAAACGTGGTCTGGCCCAATTGCAACAAAGGCAAAGCTGATTAACGCCGCACTGCGATGGTCTGATGGTAGCCGCTACATATTCTTCTCAGATGGAACCTGTAGCCAGCTAAACGACAGCATGCAGCCTATGGGCAGCTCGCCAACAGCAACGAAGTTCCCAAGTCTGAAGGGGAAATCAAAACAGCTTTCTGCCGCTCGAGTCGATCCGGCAACACAGCTTGCGTACTTCTATTTCGTGGACGGAACCGTTCAGGTTGTGGACTCACTCGACGATCAGGTGGTCAGCACCCACAGGGTTAGCGACAGTGATTGGCGTGCCCCCGTTAAGTTCGCAGAACGAGCGGCGAATTACGAAAGGCCCGACCGTTCAACTCAGCGAGAACTTGTTGAGTGGGCATTTGAAAATGGCCTTGTTCGCGTCAAATTCCTTGACACTACGGGCAAGTGGTTCAGCGTCACGCGGGCAAAGGACTTCGCATCCACTTCGAAAGGGCGATCGCTATTGGTGATCGAACTCAATGCTGACTCTGGATATGCACGACAAATCCTGTTCGCATTCTCGCGGTACTTCTCTCCTCGCGAAGTCACCATTTTCGGAAGACAAACTATTAGCGCTGACGTCATTGCCCAGTGTGCCTTCCCCAACCTGTCACAACTCAACATCAACTGCCCTATTTCGACTGCACAGCTTTCTCTGATACCTAACGCAAAACGCCTTAGAGTTTTGGGAGTCGCATCGCCCTTGGTGCAGAATGCCCGGGGTTGCCAGGAGCTGGTCCGTCGAATTGCCACTAGATTTACCGCTCTAAAAGAGCTGACCATCGATGCTCAACACGCACAAGCAGAGGTCCTCGATGAGTTGCGATCGCTGAAACTGCAACGCATC
>JBGCDN010000147.1:0-4726 GCA_045105495.1 Planctomycetaceae bacterium | reverse complement strand
CAGTCGATTCGCGACGCGTTCTAGCCGAATCAATCAGTCTTGGGGAGACGGCGCTGAGGCACAGGCGAAGTCACAACGGGTGGATGTCGTACCTTCAACACTAACGACTCCCTTCAGAAAGAACGCATTGCTCATGCGATCGGTGATCTCAACTTTAATGTCGAGAGTTTCGCCCGGTCGAACCAGTCGCTTGAACTTTGTGTTGTTCAACCGAGTCGCCACAGGCACTTCGCCTTCTTCGACGGGAACCTTCTGAGCAATCAAGACGGCGGCGGCCTGAAAGCACATCTCGCACTGCAAAACTCCAGGCAGTACCGGGAACTCGGGGTAGTGCCCCTGAAAGACGGGCAAGTCCGCAGTCACAGTCTTCCGCGCGTGGATGGTTGTGTCGGTAATTTCGACAATCTCATCGAGCCATAGAAATGGCGTACGATGCGGGATCCACTTCTTGATTTCGTCCTGGTTCACGTAACTGCTTTCCTACTGGTTGGTCTTGGTGAAGACCTTGTGGGTACCCGGTCGCAATGCTTGAGATCTGTTGCCAGATCGCCGTCGGGTGCTAAACCATTGCCGGGGATGGGGTCAGATATTTGTCGACATCGTTCGAAACGATCACGCCGTAATTCACTGCTCCCAGCCAGCCGGACATGATGATGCCGACGGAACCGGCGTGAAACAGACCACCAATCTGGTTCGGTAGTTCTTTGCTCACACCGAGGCCTTCGAATTTTGTTCCGAACGACGAGCCGGCGATGTGCTTGGTGTAGTGTTTAAACGTTCGAGGAGTCGCTGCTTCAATGTGATCGAGCTTGTCGCGAACACCGGGCACATACTGTTCCAGACAATCCAGAGTCGTCTCGCAAAGATCAGCTTTCTCCGCTTGATACTCGTCCTCTGGCAAGTCAGCCCAGTCGCTGTAGTTGGCGTTTGTAGACGACACAATTAGGTGTCGATCACTGCCCGGTCTCATGTCAGGGTAGTAAAACGAAAACGTTCGGCTGCTGACGTCCTTTGAGAGAATAGCATCGATGTCGAAGCCAGAGTGTTCGGAGTGAAACAGTAGGTCGCCGCAGTTCTCGAAACTCTCACCCGGCTTCATCGCCATATAAACCTGGCAGCTACTGCTGTTAAGCCGAACAGCCTGAGTTTCGTCGACAAACTTCTGATCGAAGTGCTCTTCACCAACCATCTTCAGGATCGTGGTTTTCAGATTCGCGTTCGATACGACAACGGTGCAACCGATACGCTTCCCATTCACGACAACGCCAGCGACCTTGCCTTCCGAATCGACCTCAATCTTCTCGACAAGGGTTCGGATCCGAAGATCAACTCCGTTGCGAATCAACTCTGCCTTCATCAGATTGATCAGCTTGTCGGTTCCACCCTCAAACGTGTACACGCCTTTGTGCATGAAATTTGAAAAGACAATGCCGTACGTGATGGCCGGGTCTTCCAGCGTTGATCCGTTTGCGTAAGTAATTGGTTCCATCAATAGCCGAACAACGTCGTCTCGGCCGGGGAAAAACTCCTCAAACAGTTCTCGCGTCGTGAGTTCCTGCTCGTCGTAGAAGTTCATACTCCGCGCTTTGTTGAAGAACGCGGTGACATTTTCTTCTTCGATACCAAATTTCTTGGTCAGCAGATCGGTGAAGTCTTTGCGATCGAATGACGTCTGCAAAGAGAACTGCGGGTTCTCAAATCGGACACCTTTCAGCTGTACGATTGAATCGGCTATTTCCTGAGTCCAATACTTCCGGCAACTCTTAATCATTCCGTGTGGAAAGCCGTGCAGCGAAATATCGAAAATGTGGCCGTTACGTCGCTTGAACCACGTTGCCATTCCACCCAGCTGGTAATGATGTTCCAGCAGCAACACGGAGTACCCTTGTCTAGCAAGAATATTCGCCGAAGTTAGGCCTCCTAGTCCGCTGCCAATAACCACAACGTCGTAGTGGTCCTTGGCTCCTTTGAGAAAGTCTTTCGGCATTCGCTGGCCTGTCGTGGCTTCGTCGGCTGATATCTACAAACGAGACAACCAAGCGGTTACCTCGTGAACGCGGCATTCTACGGATCGAACACCACATTGGCCAGTTGTGGCAACGTGTTGTCAATCGATCGTCATGTGGTTCATAATAGGGCCGAAGGATGAACACTATGCGACTGATATCGCCAGTACTTGCGTGCCTCTGCGTAAGCACAATGCTGCTGCTGGGATGCAACAAGAACGACGCTGCACCCACGCCAAGTTCAGGTGTGACGAATACCACTCCGGGTACCGCTCTGCCGTCAACCGGTTCTCAGCAGCAACAACCGACTACAACTTCCTCGCCGGAAGCTGGGAAGTGGCAGGTCCGAACCGATGCAGATGGACGGAAATGGTTCGGCAAAGTCCCCTACGACGTCTTCTTTGACGATCCTCTCGGCATTGCCAACGACAACGAAGCAGTCGCGGTGATGCCCGCCGAATCGGCAGCAGTGCCCGAAGGCAAACCTACGACAACTGCAGAACCGCCAACTGCGGATACTGGTTCATCCAGCCAATGGAATGACCTGATTTCGGCTGAGGCACTGGATGCAGAGGTCAAACGAATACGCAACTTCTTGAATCCGAAGCTCCAGTCAGTCGGTCAGTACAATTCAAACCTCGCAATGATTCCCCAGCAGGCAGCAACTCTTGCTGTCCTCGCGGACGTCGCATCAAGGCACAACGGAGACATCAGTTGGAAAGCCGATGCGCTGTACATCAGAGATCTTGCTGGTGCGATGAATGCAAAGCCGCTTCAAAGAGGCGCAACGTTTCAGAGGGAATTGCTAAGCTTGTACGAACAAATATCGGACACACTGAATCGAAGTCGACCTTCCGATCTGGCTGAACCTGACGCAGACGCCGCTATTGCAGACACTGCCGACATGGGCTTCCTCATGAAGCGAATCGAACAGGCCTATAACGAGATGAAAACGAACGCTGGCAGCGAAGCAGGATTCCGCGATTCTCTCGAAATGATCAAGCGCGAAGCGGCTTTGTTGGCGGTGCTTGGCAAGGTCATCAGCGGCGGAGGATACGGCTACAACGACGACGAAGAATTCGGCGCGTACGCGAAAACTCTATCGAGCAACGCAATGAAAATGTTCGAAGCGACCGCGACAGAAACCTTCGCCGAATACGACGCCGCGCTGTCTGCGGCGTATCAGGCCTGCAATCAGTGCCACATGGATTACAACTAACGCTCATTAGCGATGCATTCAAAGAAGACTGATATGAAGACCCCATTTCTCACCCTCGCGCTGATTTTTGTCAGTTCTGTTGGCTTGGCTGATGTGATCGTGCTGAAGAGTGGCCAAAAGCTTGAAGGTGACGTCATCAAGGTGACGGCCGAAAAAATCTGGGTCGATATCGGGATTGATGTACTTCCGGTCCCACTGGACAAGGTCGAATCTCGGACCTCTTCCGAGAAGGGCGCTGAACCAAAGAAGATGAAGCCAAAGCAGGAGGGGCTTTTTCTTTCAGCACCAAAAAGCCTTCCGGTTCGCAGCGTGAAAGAACTCTCTGCAAAGATTGGGGAAGGCGTTGTTTTGGTCCAGACCCCCGGTGGACTTGGTTCTGGATTTGTGATCAACGATCGCGGTTATTGCGTAACGAATTACCACGTTGTTGAACGTGAAACGCAAATCGCCGTCACCATTTTTCACGTCACTGAAAGCGGCGAACTAAGCAAGAAGCGAATCAAAGACGTCAAAATCATCGCCCTGAATCCGTTCTTCGACCTTGCGTTGTTGCAGATCCCAAAGCAAGAGTTCCCTTTCAAGCCCGTCTTCATCGCGAAAGCCGAACAGCAGAAGCAAGGCGACGAAGTCTTCGCGATCGGTAATCCTCTTGGGCTCGATCGATCCGTTTCTGAAGGCATTGTCAGCACTCGGAACCGAAGCTTCGAAGGGATTGTTTACATCCAGACGACCACGCAAATTAATCCAGGTAACAGCGGCGGACCACTGTTCAATCGCAAGGGCGAAGTCGTCGGCGTAACCAACATGAAGCTCACGTCCGGCGAAGGCCTTGGCTTCGCCATCCCAACGTCGTACCTCAAGCACTTCCTGATGAACACAGACGCGTTCGCGTTCGATAAAGACAATCCAAACGCCGGTTACCGCTATCTGCAACCGCCACGTCGGGTCGATCCCAAGCAACCGTACGACAAGTAGCGAACCCTAGCAGCCTGTTGAAGAACAACTGTGGCACGGACACCGCCGGAACCGGTTAGCAGAAAGCTTCCTCGTCAGCGATCGATTAGTGATCGAAGGTGAATCTCGACGCAGTCTGCCAACGCATCGACGTTGTAGCCGCCTTCCAGCAGGCTCACGATGCGACCGTTGCAGTGGGTGTCCGCAATGTCCATGACGATATTCGTCAACGTTGCAAAGTCCTCAGACTCAAGCCCTAGCGAGCCAATCGGGTCGTCCTTATGAGCATCGAAGCCAGCACTAATAAGAACCAGTTCTGGCCGGCATGCTTCAGCGGCTTCTTCGACTCGACCACGGAAGTTGTTGATGAAGCGGTCACGAGTGATGCCGAAGTTGGTCGGTAGATTGAAAATCGTCCCCAAGCCATCGCCGGTTCCGGTTTCTCGCTTCGCTCCGGTTCCCGGGTAAAACGGATCGCGATGCGACGACATGAAGTACACAAGTTCTTCGTCGTAGAAGCAGTCCTGGGTACCGTTACCGTGATGCA
>JBGCDN010000146.1:0-3920 GCA_045105495.1 Planctomycetaceae bacterium | reverse complement strand
AATCGATGCTGGGGTACTGCGGCAGCCGATCCATATACGGATACTCGCGAGCCGTCTCAGCAAGTTGAATCGCGAACTGATCTCCGGCAATTTGTTGAGCGGCAGTAATCAGCGTATAGAGATCCGGCGCCATGCGGCGTTCGATGAGTGACAGGTTCCGCACATATCGAAAGAAGCAGGACAACAGCTGAGGCGTAATCCGCCGCGCTCGAGAACCGAATTCGTTCTCGTATTCGACGCGAGAATCGAGCACCAACTGCTTCACGCCGTCGAACGAAAAGTTGTCGTCTTCATCCAGTCGCGTGCGAGCGAGTTCGTACAGACCGGTGATGAAGGGCAGTTCTTTGAGAATGAACAGCAACCCGTTCGTTTCTGGCTGAGCGATAAAAGCGTCTTCAACTTCTTCGTCTTCGACAGGGCATTCGGTCCGTTCCTGATACGCTTCTCGCACCCATGGCCAGTCGGCCAGCGAGCAAACGAACAAGATCGAATCGTACTTCTCTTCCAACTCGCGCAGTCGTTGTGCCATGAAAGCGACGCGGTGTTCTGGCTGTCCTTCCACGGGGCGAGGGATGGCAGGCAGCACTGCTGCGGCGAATCGGTCGGCCGCGATTTGTTTTACCGCATAAGGATCGGGAAGTGATGTCGGGATGCTGCGAAACTTCTCTGTTTCCAGATCGATGAACGCACGCGGCATGCGTTCTTGCATCGCAATTCGCAACGCAGCAATCACCGGCTGACATGGATCGATGGGAACGTAACTGCATTCGCGACTCGATTCGCTGTCGTCTTCTTCGTCATCAGATTCAGGAGACCAACCGGTATCGAACTGTCGCGATTCGGGCTGAACGACGACAGTGATATTGGGCAGGTCGAGAATGGCGGTTTCCACCGGCTCGCGAAACGACCCTGGCAGCGGGACAGCCAGACAATCGAATTTCTGCGCCAGCATCACGCGGCGAACTTCGATCGCAAAATCGCCACTCCCATGCACAACAGGAAGGGCGGTAATCTTGGGGCTGATTTGAAGGAACTCGCTAAGCATGGGGCGATTATACGCCAATCACATCGCAGGGGTACCAACCAAGTTGCCAGCTATTCGTCGCGGACGGCCAATGTCGATGACTTCAGCCAGTTTCCTCGGTTCGGCATGGGGCTGGCTTGCTGAACTCGGCATAATGAAGGCCCCACCGGTCATGGTTGCCACCAATGCCCAACGCGCCTCATAGATCCATCTTGAAGAACCTCGCTGGCCCAATTTGCGCGGCAGTCGCGTTTCTGGGCGTTCCATCTGCAGCGATCGCTCAATCGGTTCCGACCGAAAGCGGCGTCGAATTCTTCGAGAAACACGTCCGGCCAATCCTTGTTGATCACTGTCTCGAATGTCACTCGACAGACGATATCAACGGCGGTCTGCTGCTGGATTCTCGCGATGGTTGGATGAAAGGTGGCGATAGCGGAGCCGCGATTGTTCCCGGCGAACCAAACAAGAGCCTGCTGATCGAAGCGATTCACTACAAGAATCGCGACCTGCAGATGCCTCCGCAAAATGCTTTGAAGCCCGAGCAAATCGCTGTGCTCGAAAAGTGGATCCGTCTCGGCGCACCAGATCCTCGGGAAGCGACCACATCTGGTCCAAAGCCAACGGGCATGAGCATTGAAGACGGACGCAAGTTTTGGTCGTTCCAGCCAATCGCCAATTGGGAGGTTCCCAAAGTCGCCAATTTAGATTGGGTGAAGACGCCGATCGACGCGTTCGTCCTAAAGCAGTTGGAAGCCAACCAGCTTTCCCCCGCGCGATCGGCTGACAGGAGAACGCTCATTCGTCGCGTCACATTCAATCTCACCGGGCTGCCGCCAACGACGGATGAGATTGCAGCCTTCCTTGCCGACGAAACGCCATCTGCGTTGGAAACTTTGGTCGATCGGTTGCTCGCCTCACCTCAGTACGGTGTTCGCTGGGGACGTCATTGGCTGGACGTCGCTCGCTATGCTGATTCCAACGGGTTGGACGAGAACCTGGCTTTCGGCACCGCATGGCGCTACCGCGACTACGTGGTCGATGCGTTCAACAACGACAAACCATTCAATCGGTTCGTGATGGAACAGCTCGCGGGCGACCTGCTTCCGGATGCAAATCGCGAGACGAAAACAGCAACCGGCTTTCTGGTTCTCGGCGCGAAGGTGCTGGCAGAACCGGACATGGAAAAGCTGGTCATGGATACGATCGACGAACAGCTCGACACGACCGGAAAAGCGTTCATGGGAATGACCATCGGTTGCGTGCGGTGCCACGACCACAAGTTCGATCCGATTCAGCAAACCGATTACTACGCCCTGGCCGCCATCTTTAAAAGCACCCGCACGTTCTCTGAAACACGAACAGGCGCGATCAAGCATTGGTACGAACACTCATTCGCTGGCGAGGACGAACTGGCGAAGATCAAACAGATCGACAAGAACATCGCCGAAAAGAAGAAGGCGGCAACCACATTCAAGAACAAAGCGATGACCCGCATTCGCACCGAAGCGCGGTTGAAGGCTGCTGATTATCTTGTCGCTGCAACTCGGGTCGAACCATCAACGCCACTCGGTGAAGTTGCCCGCATCGCTGAACCCTTGGGACTCCATCCGCGCATTCTTCATCACTGCCGCCTTCATCTGCATTACAACCAAGACCACTCATTCTTCAGCACGTGGCACAAACTGAACAAAAACGGCGGCGCGGCAGCAGTTGAATCCCACTACAAACAGCTATTCGAAATCGTTCACGCCAAGAAGCAACAGGCAACGGCAAACGACGTCTTCTCGAAGTCCGACATCGACGCTGCCCGGACGGCGATGAATGATACTTCAGGGTTCCTTGCCGTCCCACCAAAACCGGAATTCGCCTTCGACGAAGCCACGCTGGCGGAATACCACAAGCTGCAAACAGAAGCTCGGATTCTCGAAAGCAACTCACCCGACCAAACCACCGCCATGGGAGTGAGCGAAGGGAAAACGCTGACCAGCGTGCCGATTCACGTTCGCGGTAGCCACCTGAACCTTGGCAAGCAGGTTGAGCGAAGTTTCCCGGCAGTCATGCGATCGCCCAATGAATCAACCAGGTTTCCGGTCGAGCAAAGCGGTCGACTGGAATTCGCAAAGTGGCTGGTAAGAGAAGACCACCCACTCACCGCGCGAGTTTACGTCAACCGTGTTTGGGGGTGGCACTTTGGACGCGGGCTTGTGGCTTCGACAGAAAACTTCGGCGTACTGGGGGACGAACCCAGCCATCCTGCTCTCCTTGATTGGCTAACGCGTTGGTTCATGGAACACGGATGGTCAACGAAGGAATTGCACCGACTGATTCTCTCGTCGAGCGTCTACGGAATGTCGTCGGGCACTTCGACAGCGGCTACTGAAGTTGATCCAGAGAATCGATTGTTGTCCCGGTTCCGTTTGCAGCGGCTTGGAGCAGAACAGATTCGCGACGCCATTTTGGCCACTGCCGATCGGCTTGATAAACGACTCGGCGGGAAGACGGTTCCACTTCGCAACCGACAGTTTGTGTTCGACCACACCTCCGTGGACTACACAAAATACGACAGCCTTCGCCGCGCACTCTATCTGCCGATCATTCGCAACAATCTCTACACGCTGTTTGAACAGTTTGACTACCCTGATCCGACAATGCCAACCGGGCACCGCAGCGAAACGATCGTTGCCCCACAAGCTTTGCTAGTGATGAACGATCCGCTCGTGCTCGAATCGGCAGAAGCATTTGCCCGGCAACTGATTGATGAAACGCAAAGCGACGCAGAACGCATCGAAATCGCGTACGAACGAGCATTTGGCAGGCGACCGACCGAAGTCGAGACTCGCCGTGCCTTAGCGTTTATTGACGGTAAAACAGATGTCCGCACATTAAGCATGTTTTG
>JBGCDN010000145.1:0-13346 GCA_045105495.1 Planctomycetaceae bacterium | reverse complement strand
TCTTCTCCCGCGGTGCGCAGACGGTGCGGGATGTGATGACCAAGGATGTGACTTGTCTCGAAGAGTCCGACAAGCTGTCGCACGCGATGGAGGTGATGCAAGACCACTCGATCAGGCATGTCCCGGTTGTCGATGGTGACGCACGATTGAAAGGGATGCTTTCAGATAGAGAAGTGCTGAAGTTTCTACCCACACCAGATCAGTTACCTGAAGTGCGTGGGACCGGATTCCGCGATCGCCTCTTCTCGGTTGAAGAAGATGCTGCGGTCGCTCGTCAAAACGTTCAGACCGTTATGGTTCGAGAACCGGTTTCCGTCACACCGGAGACTTTGCTCACTGATGCCATGAAACGCTTGTGTGAAGACACGATTAGCGGCCTTCCTGTTGTTGACACGAAGTCCGGAAAGCTGACAGGCATCGTGACGACAGCAGATATTCTACGAGTCTTCCGCGTCGTGATGAGCATCGGTAGTCGCTGATCTCGCTCCGCGTCCTACTCTCGTTTGCTACCAGCACTCACCCTGCGCGAACAGTGCGTCCCGCTTTCGGGAGACCATGATTGGCGGTTGGGTGTTCTTCAATCCGGTTGTCTTGATGCCGGAAACACCCCATCCCTGACCTGCTTTGCGAACCCATTGGTTTCTTGCCAGGTTGCCGTTCACCACGAGGTGTTGGTATGCCTTGACGGTTGGGCCACCGCCCACAATTCCGCAATCGAATAGCAACAAGCGTTCTTTGTGAGTGTTGTCCTGAGGCTTCGGGATGTTAATGGACGGGATGTCGTGAACCTGTATCTCGAACCCACCGCCCTTAGATTTCAGATAGTTCCTCACTGCGTCCGCTTTTTCCGCTTTCGTATTTTGGCGACCGAGTTTATCGCCTTGCACGGGTCGCATCTGTTTGTCCAGAAGCTTGCAGTAACCTTTCCCGGTGTAGCCTATGCCGTGGGCGGTATCGTACGCCACAAGATAGCGTTTAGCCCAAATTTCCAGTGTGCGACTGAGCGGGTTGTGCTCGTACATGTTGGTATTGAACACCCACGTTTCACTCTTGTGGTGCTCATTCATCATGATGGTTTCTTTCCAACTCAGCATTGGAGTCTCTTTGTACTTCTCCATTGTCGCTGGTCGGTACGTCAGCTGAAAAACTGCTTTTACGTTGTTGCCGTATAGTTCGCCGGTTGTGTGGTCGCTGATTTCAGCTCGAACGGAATTCAAAGTCCATGTGCCCATGATGGTCTCGCGTTTGATAGATCTAGAATGAAACTCGGAGCTCGGTGCGGAACAAGCGGTCGTAGAGCTGTACCTCTGAGATTGGTATCGCAGCGCTGAAGCCGAGGTCGTACTTTTCTCCCAGCATGAATCGGATGCCAGGGAACAGGTAGAGATTCGTTTCGTCGGTGGGTCTCGTTGCACCACTTGGTAGCGTGCCTCGGCCGTCCAATAGGCTAATTGCCTGGAACTCAAGAGATGCGATGACACCCAGGTTCCATGCCCCACCGCTGTGGTACGGTTCGGCGAAGAGGACGTGGTTGAAGCCGGCTCCAAACGTCAGCGCTTCACCCGCCGTATCTTTATTCGCGCCGAGCGGCATTAGGAATTTCACTTCGCCGTGTAACCATGTGTCACAACCAAGTTTGTAGTTCGCCAATACGCCCGGTTCGAGAACAAAGTGGCCGCGGCCAAGTCCTCGCCGATCCAGTCCTGAGTTGAAGTAGCTGCGGAACACGGTTGAAACGGTGTACCCGTCGTCTTCGAGAAGAATTGTCTTCGCACCCATGTTGATGTCGCCAAGCCCGGTTGTGTTCGAGTTCACAACTGGATCAAGCATGCGAAATGGAATCTCGACGAAGGCAGATGACGAACCGATCGACTTCTCGCTGTAGATTCGCAGCTCCTGAAAGTCGACGTATCGTTCAGGCTGAGAAGGGCCACCTCGACCAATCGCTGCCCAGAAGAATTCCGCGCGGTCGGGGCTGCTGAATTCTTTGGCTGAATCGAAGCGGACACGAAATACGTTCGCTGGTCGGGCAGCTTCCAATGCAAACAGTGAGTACTCAGAACGAGCCGTGGCGATGTTACGAAAGCCTTCACCAAGACAGCAGTCGCCTTCGACTTCTTCAAATTGGTGGCTGGCATCGAGTGCCTTCATCGCTGCGATGAACGAATGCATCGAGGGCCCTGTGCGTTCGAAGGCGTAGCGATCGTCATTGGTGTAGCCCTCATGGATATCCGGGGCAACCACGTTGTCGATGTACGTTGGGGCCGCGTGCTCAGCAGGAGGCAATGGTTCAAACTGTTCAAAAGCGACCTGACGCAGATGCCCCGGTTCACGAAGTCCGGCGGCTTGCACAACTGTCGAACCTTGCGAGGTTTCTTGGCTGTCAGCTTGCTTGACTTCAGGTGCCGGGTTACGTGAGCGGTGAGCTCGCAGGGCTTTGTTTGCAAGTGCATCGTCAGCGAATCGTTGAAGTGCCCTGATGCACGATTGGTTCTCACTCTCCAATCCATTGAGCTCGCAAAGCTCGGCGGCCGCAACAAGTTGTGGAACGATATACTCGGTGTCGTCGGCGTACGTCTTTGCAAAGTGTGTCGCTTGCTGAGCCAACTGTTTGATGTATCGGTTGTCCTGCGAGCCATACTGTTCCGCGACTGCGCGGGCATATCGCACGACAGATAGAGCGCCTTCTCTGGCGGCGATTGAATCGGGGTTCCACTTGCGGAATGCATCTGCATCGACTGTTAAAGCGGCGACATGTTCTTCCTGTCCATCGATAGCTAAACGCAGACGAGCGTTTGTCAGCAAGATGAACGCAAGCTGCAGTTCGCCGGACGCTTTGCTGCCGGCTCGACACGTTCTGATCGCGCTATAGCAAAGAGAAACAACTTCGCGGTCCAGGTCTCGCGAATCGGTATCACCGGCTCGGAGGTAGAGGTTTGCTGCCTTGCGGATTGAGCGATGCGGTTCTGTGGAAACGTGTTCGGCATACGCTGGCTTGGAGAGGATTTGTTCTGCCAGAGCCACATACCGAATGAAGTCTTCGTTCGGTAATTCTGTCCGTTTGAAACGAGGTTTGGCTGGCGCGACG
The DNA here is from genome assembly GCA_045105495.1 of Planctomycetaceae bacterium. Classification (GTDB taxonomy): domain Bacteria; phylum Planctomycetota; class Planctomycetia; order Planctomycetales; family Planctomycetaceae; genus CAYNWT01. The sequence continues at coordinate 10,258 of JBGCDN010000145.1, read as the reverse complement.
CGGCGATTTGACACCGGACGAGCTGGAACTGATTGTGGTACCGGACGGCGTTTTGCAATCGGGTCCGGCGGTAGTTCTTGTTTGCGTTCTCCGAGGTACTTCGGATCAGGGACTGCTCGACGGATTCCGTTTGTCTGTGGTTTCCGTAGAGACCCTTCAAGCATCTCGACCGCTAGGCGACGGATACGGTTCGAATACTCTTTCGGTGCGCCGGATACGTTTGCCCCTGCGATGCGTTCTGGTGAATGGATTGAACCTCGCAGCAGAAGATCTGTCAGTCGATCAATGACCATCGGCTGACTTAGGATGCTCTGACGCATCCAACTTTCCTGACACACTTCACACGCGCACTCTTCGGCTCTGGCTCGGGTGCAGTGTTTGGGCCGCGCGACGTTTCGGAGGGCGAGTAACGCTTGATAGCGAACTTCTTCAGACGGATCGTCGAGCTTTCCAAGGAGGCTGGCGACGATTTCCGGGTACTCACGGGGATCGATTCGTTGTAGTTGCTTGATGGCGGCAACTTGTGTTTTGTTCGCGGCTTTTGCGGCTTTGATCTTTGCCAACAACGCGGCAGGTCCGGGTGCTGGTGGCTTCAACGCCGGAGCACCTGGAAGCTGAGGCATGCCGGGGGCTGGCGCGTTTGGCGGTCCTGCCGCTGGTGTTCCTCCTGGAGCCGGACCTGCACCGGCGGATGGGCCAGCTGGAGCGGATGTTTCTGCCGCTAAAGCTCCGCCGGGAGGAGCAGGCATGATTTGAGCTGCACGCGCGACCGGATGGACGACCGTGTTCCCAAAGTTTTGGATGATGGGGATGCGTCGAGCCACACCGAAGGCAGACCTCATTCCCTGAGCTGCTTTATCGACGCCAAGAAACTCCCACATCGTGGGACAGCTTCGACCGGTGTTAACTGTGACCGACTGGCCACCAGTCGCAACTGCCGCTCCCTGCGATGGCGGTGCGATTGCCGACACGGCAGACTGAATCTGCTGTGTGGTTGGCGATGGTGGTACATCGAACTGTGCGCACAGCGTGCCTGGTGCAAGCAGCACTGTGCAAACAAGGAATGTGAATCTGGCCCGAAACATTCTTGTCCTAGGAAGCGTTCCGCTGCACCGTAAGCGCGGACGCTTGCGGCTGAGCGGTTTTGATGAAACCTGATGTTGTCATCGTCGCCGCGCGGCTGTTGCTGGAGAGGGATCAGATCCATCGGCCATCGTTACGACCGTTACCGAGCATAGGACCGAAACACTTTGCCTAACCCGCAATCTTTAACGCACACTGAATCCGGCACAGTCTGTCGTCGATCTACGAGGTAAGTGAGGCGGAATAGGAAGTCTTCGTTGAGTTTTCCGGACCCCTTCCGCTGACTCAGTCACCTCACGCTTCGGGCCTCGTCGCTGCTCGCTGCGCGTTAACCAGCATCGGAGACGAAATGCAGCTACTGCAATGGCTGCTGAGATTCGTGCGCAGGTTGTTTTGGGATACTTCCCAGGATGACAAGATCGATCCACGCGCGGTGGAACTTTCGGTCACGCGGTTGGAGCCTCGGGTCGTTCTGAATGCGTCGGCCCTTGCTGCCGTCTTCGATGTCGATGCGATCGAAGCAGAATCTGCCGCTGATACCATCGAGATCGATGCGGGCGATCAGGCCGACGATGGGCAAGCTGACGAGTTTCGTCTCTCGACAAGCGGGTCGCGTTTTCACATCGATGTGAATGACCAGCGTGTGTATTCAGGCGACGTGGACGATTCGACTTCGCTCACGCTCCGTGGCTCCAGTGACGCCGACCAGTTCACCATCGATTTGTCTGGTGGGAACCAATTGCCGGACGGTCTTCGAATCGAAGGTGGTGATTCGGGCGCAACGGATTCACTGATCTTCTCTGGCGGTTCAGTTGACACGGTCGGATACGAGTTCGCTGGTAGTGGGACCAGCGTTGGGGTTGATGGCGAGCAACTGACGTTCGAAGGAATTGAAAGTGTAGCCGACCTGCTGTCCGCGCATTCGCGACATTTTGTGTATGCCAATTCCCCGGACGAGATCACTCTTGCTAGCGGTGAGTCCGATGGGTTCTCAAGTCTGAACGAGGTTACGTTCGACAGCGATTTGGAACAGCTTGAGATTAAGACGATTGGTACCGGGCAAACTGTGATTGACGTCCACAGTATTGATTCCAACTTCGATGGTGACCTGGACATCGACAGCAGTGAAATGACGTCTGTGGTGATCTCTGGTGAGATGACTACTCGTGGCGAAGTCGATATTGATGCTGGTTCCATTCAGCATGTGGGATCGGTTTCGGCGGGCAGCGTTTTTCTTGAGGCTGACCACTATCTCACCTTGTCTGGTACTGCGTCTGTTCATGGCGAGACGATTCATGTTCTCGGATCCGACGTGCGGTTGATCGACAACGCTCGGGTCGATGCATCCGGAGTTGGCGGGGGCGGCGAGATACTGATTGGCGGCGACTATCTTGGTAGCAATCCTGATATCCAGAACGCCGTAGTGACTCACGTCGGTGAGAATGTTGTCATCACAGCCGATGCTTTGGAAACCGGCGACGGTGGTCGGGTCATTGTGTGGTCGGACACGACAACAACGGCGGTTGGTTCTGGAAACATCTCTGCGAGAGGCGGTTCGCTTGAAGGGGACGGCGGGTTCATTGAAACGTCTGGCAAGCAGCGATTGCAGGTTGGTGGAGCTGCTGATGCATCTGCGGCGAACGGCGTTGCAGGTACCTGGCTGTTGGATCCCTTCAATGTGACCATCACAAATGGTGGCACAGAAACACTATCTGCCGGCGTTTTGAACCCAACGTCAGATGATACCGAGATCGACGCTTCAACCATCGCAACGGCGCTTAATGCCGGGACGAGCGTCGTGATCAATACGTCTGGAGGCGGAACTCAAGATGGCAACATCGTGGTCGATGAAGCCATAACGCACACCAGTGGTGACGCAGTTTCGTTGACTTTGAATGCAGATAACGACATCACGATCAACGATGCGATTTCCAGCACGGGAGCGGGAACGCTTTCTGTAGTTCTTAACGCAGTTGGTGACATTACCGCTGGTGCAACGGTGGCGACCAACGGCGGCGACTTCTCGGCAGTCGCGACCGGTGCGGGTTCGACCTTCACAAGCAGTGCTCATCTGCAGACCGGGGTTGGTGATGTGACAGTGTCGTCGCTTGGCAACGTATCGCTTGGCCAGATGACGGTCGGCGGTGATGTGATATTGAGTTCCGAAGGAACAATCACTGATTCCGCTGCGTTGGTGATTGCAGGGACGACAACGATTACCGCTGGTACGGTTGGCACTCCGACCAATGTCATCCTTAACAACAATGACTTCGGTGGTGCGGTGAGTGTGAATCGAGCGAACGATGTCTTGTTCGACGACACCAGCGGTGGAATTGTGTTGGGGGCGTCCACAATCAGCGGCGATTTCGATGTGACCGCCACAGGTGATATCACGGAGACTGGAAGTCTAACGGTCTCTGGCACTTCTCGATTCGAGACAGCGAATGGTGAGTCGATTCTACTTGGGACGAGCACGCATACGTTGACCGGAACCGTTGTGTTCGATGCGACATCGGGAACCCTTGATAGTGTCACGATTCACGATTCGACAGCGTTGAATCTCTCCGCACTGACGCTTAGCGGGAGTCTCGCAGTCACCGCTGCCGGAATTACTGACAGTGGTACTTTGGACGTTTCTGGTACGGCAACGCTGGTCTCAGTTGGTGCTGGAAACGACATTGTGCTGGATACGACGTCAAACGATTTTGGGTCGGTTGATGTTACCAGCGGCAACGATGCGATGATCGACGACACGAATCTCATCACGATTGCGGGGGCAGACGTTGATGGCAATCTGGTTGTACGATCCGATGAGGGGATCGCAGAATCGGGAACGATGGTGGTTGATGGAGACGCTTCGTACTCTACTCGTAATGGGTTCTCAATCTTGCTGGGGACAAGCAGCCATACGTTCGGCGGTATCGTGTCCTTCGCTGCAGGCAGCGGGACACTCTTGAACGTTTCCGTTGCCGACAGCACGGCTCTCGATTTGTCTGCTCTGACGCTAACGGGCGACCTGACAGTTTCGGCTGCTGGCATCACCGATAGCGGAACACTGAATATCGCTGGCGACACATCGCTGACTTCGACCGGTGTCGGAAACGACATCGTTCTCGATGAAAGCGGTAGTGACTTCAATGATCTGTCGGTGAACAGTCAGGATGCCGTTTCGATTGTCGATACGGACGCTGTGAATCTGACAGTGTCATCCGTTGGCGGCAATCTGACGGTTGAGGCGGGTGGTTCGATTACGGATGGCGGGGTTCTTGATGTTGCAGGTGATTCGTCGTTTACCGCAGGGAGTGGAAATTCGATCCGGCTAGACGACTTCACGCATACCTTTACGGGGGCCCTATCGTTCGCGGCGTCCAGTGGGAATCTGTCTGACGTTGAAGTAAACGACAGCACAAGTGTCGAATTGCATGGTCTGACCGTGGCAGATGATCTACGTGTGACCTCGGGTGGTGATATTACAGAAAGTGGAGCTCTGGTTGTCTCCGATATTGCTCGCTTTGAAGTTGATGATGGTGGTTCGGTTCTGCTCGGAACAAGCAGTCACACGTTTTCGAACACGGTCACTTTTGTTGCGACAAGTGGGACGATCGCAAATGTTGCGATTACAGACACCACTGCCCTGAACCTCAGTGCAATTGCGCTGACTGGTGACCTAACCGTGACGGCTGCTGGAATTACGGACAGCGGTACTATCAGTGTCGGTGGGGACGCGACGTTGACGTCCACGGGTGCCTCCAACAATATCGTTTTGAATCAAACATCCAACGACTTCAATCGATTGAACCTGACAAGCGCGAACAATGCTGAGGTTCAGGATACCACTGATGTTGAATTGACCGGGGTCAACGTCGCGAATGCCCTAACCATTGAGGCTGACGACGACATTACCGAAAGCGGTGCGTTGATCGTTGGTGGAGATTCAACGTTCACCGTTGGGAATACCGACTCGATTCTACTTGGTGTTAGCACTCATACTCTCACAGGGACGGTAACGTTTTCTTCGTCAGGAACCCTCGGCAGTGTCGCAGTGGTCGACAGCACGGCACTCGATCTTCAGGGCATGACCGTTGGTGGAGCACTGGATGTGACCGCTGCCGGGATCTCAGATAGTGGAAATCTAAACGTCACGGGTGTCACTACGCTGACATCGACCGGTTTGGGAAATGATATCGCCCTGGATCAAGCTGGCAGCAACTTTGGAACCGTCCGGCTTTCCAGCGATCGCGATGCTTCGATTGACGACACAACTTCGATTGTGATTGGGCTATCGAATGTCGCTGGGAATCTCGTCGTTCAAAGCGACGACGGTATTAGTGACGACGGACTCAACGCGATTTCTGTGACTGGCAATTCGACGTTCACAACGGGCAGTGGTGATTCGATACTGCTGGGCGGGACGACGCATGATTTCACCGGCACTGTCGGCTTCGTCGCGTCTTCCGGAAACCTGGACGATGTCTCCATCGACGATAGCAGCGATCTGGAACTCTCGCCGCTTGCTGTTGATGGCAACCTGACCGTTGTGTCCGGGGGAACAATTACGGAATCCGGTGCACTAGTTGTTGCTGGAAATTCTTCGTTCTCTGTGGGTGATGGCGAGTCGATTGATCTCGACAACAACACGCACACGTTTACGGGAACGATTGCGTTTTCATCGACCGGAACGCTGGCGAATGTTGCTGTCGATGATAGCACCAGTATTGATCTTTCCGGGCTGGTGGCGACTGGCACGTTGGATATTGTTTCTGGTGGGGCGATCACCGAAAGCGGTGTCCTGGATGTCGATGGTGATGCGTCTTTCACAGCCGCAGGTGGCAGTTCTATCCTGCTGAATACCAGTACTCATTTGATGACGGGCTCGGTTTCGTTTGCGGCAGGAAGCGGAACGCTCCTGAGTGTGGCGATTGACAACGCCTCTTCTATTGAACTTGGTGCTACCTCTGTGACGGGCGACTTGACGGTGTTGACCGGCGGCAGCCTTACAGAAAGTGGCGTGCTGCTGGTTGGCGGCGATGCATCGTTTACTGCGGCAGATGGTGCTTCAATAAGTCTGGCGACAAACACGCACACCTTCAGCGGTGATGTTGCCTTCGCCCCTGATTCCGGACGGCTAGCGAACGTTTCGATTTCTGACAGCACGAGCCTTAATCTCGCGCCGCTGTCCCTTTCTGGAAATCTGACAGTAACCGCAGCGGGTGTTACAGATTCGGGGGTTCTTACCATCGATGGCACGGCATCTGTAACGTCAACAGGCGGGGCCAACGATGTGGTGCTCGATGCCAACAACGACTTTGCGAAGCTCAGCGTGACAAGCGGACGACACGTCACGGTGAATGATGCGAACAGCATTGAGATTGGTCCGTCGTCGGTAGGAGGCAACCTGACGGTTACTGCAGTAGGTGACATTACAGAATGCGGGGCGATTGGCGTTATCGGGGATTCTTCGTTCACTGTTGGCGACGGGAACTCGATCGATCTGGACGACAATACGCACACGCTTACCGGTTCTGTGGCCTTCGCATCGACCGGGACGTTGGTGAACGTTGCCGTGGATGACAGCACTAGTATTAATCTGACCGCGATGACTGTCACCGGTACGTTGACCATCCTCTCTGGTGGCGACATCACAGAAAGCGGTGCTTTGGTTGTTGCCGGGGATGCGTCTTTCACTTCGTCAAATACTGGAACGATCGATCTTGATGCGAACACTCACACCTTTAGCAGTGGGCTTGTTTTTGCCGCGTCATCGGGAACTCTAGCGAACGTTGCGGTCACTGATTCGACGGCGATCGATCTGGCTGCAATGACGCTAACCGGCAGTCTGACTGTCAGCGCTGCTGGGATCACCGACGCGGGAGTTCTCACGGTTGCCGGATCAACGTCCCTGACATCGACAGGGGTTGCGAACAACATCGTATTGGACGAGCCCAGTGACTTTAGTTCGCTAAGTCTTACAAGCGCGAATAATGCGTCGGTCGTGGATAGCAACGATATCCAGCTAACTGCGTCGTCCGCCGTTGGCGATCTTACAGTTTCGGCGGACGGGTCAATTACCGAGAGCGGTGTGCTGCTGGTGACGGGGAATTCTGTGTTCTCTGCGGGCGATGGCAGTTCAATTGATCTCGACAACAACACGCACACCTTCAGCGGAACTGTGGCGTTCCAATCGGGTGGAACGCTGAACAATGTTGCGGTGAGTGATAGCACGAGTCTCGACTTAGCGGCGCTGACGCTTACGGGAACACTCGACGTAACTTCCGGCGGGACGATCACGGAGAGTGGCGTGCTGGATATCGACGGTGTCGCGTCGTTCACCGCTGCTGGTGGTAGTTCTATTCTGTTGAATACGAATACTCACACGCTTAACAGCAACGTGGCCTTCGCAGCGACAAGCGGAACGCTTGTTGACGTCGCTCTTGATAACTCGGTATCCGTAGACCTTGGTGCGATGACGCTGGCGGGTGACCTGAACGTCGTGTCGGGTGGCGACATCACCGAAAACGGTGTGCTGTCGATTACGGGAGCTTCGTCATTCACAGCGGGGGCGGGGAGGTCGATCGATCTCGATACCAATTCCCACACCTTTACCGGTGCCGTTGACTTCGCCTCTGCTGGGACGCTGCTGAACGTGGCTGTCGATGATACAACCAGCATCAGCTTGAATGGCATGACGGTGTCGGGAACACTGGACGTGGTCTCGGGTGGAAGCATCACAGAGACCGGTGTGTTGGAGATTGGCGGCAATGCCTCATTCACGGCGGCGAGCGGAAGTTCCGTTCTGCTAAACACCAGCACGCACCAGTTCAGTGGCAGTGTTGGGTTAACTGCATCCAGTGGCACGTTGGCGAACGTGGCCATCGACAACTCGACTTCCATCGAGCTTGGTACAACAACGGTGACGAACAATCTGACCGTGGTATCTGGTGGCGACATCTCGGAAAGCGGTGTGCTGACTGTGGGCGGTGATTCGACATTCACGGCGGGCACAGGCGGTTCAATCAATCTGCATACAAACGCGCACACGCTTACGAGCGCTGTGACTTTTGGAGCGGCGTCGGGGAACCTTGTTAACCTGGCAGTGAACGATAGCACGGCGATTGACCTCGCCGGCCAGACGTTGTCCGGGATGTTGAACGTGACTGCGGCCGGCATCAGGGATTCTGGTGTGTTGTCCGTCGCTGGTGCCGCCTCTTTGACATCCACTGGGGCAGGTAACGACATCAGTCTGACCGAGAGCAGCGATTTCGGAACGATCAGCCTAGCGAGTGGACGCGACGCCGCTGTCATCGATAGCAACACGCTGGACCTTGGAGCTTCTACGATTGCGGGGAACTTGTCGGTATCGGCTGGCGGGGCGATCTCTGATTCCGGTGCGGTGGTTGTTTCGGGCACCACATCACTCACGGCGGGTCCGTTGGCGACACCTGCAGATATCAGCCTCAATCAAGTCGGGACAGACTTCGGCGGAGCTGTTTCGGTTCTTCGTGGTCAGGATGTGACACTGGTTGATGCCACGGCCATGACACTTGCTGCGTCTACGGTTAGTGGCAACCTGAACGTCGTCGCTGGAGGCAACGTTACTGAAACTGGTGTACTGACTGTTGCCGGTACGTCTTCGTTCACAGCGGGAGATGGTGATTCTGTTCTCCTGAATAGCAACGCGCATTCTTTGGCCGGGGCGGTTCAGTTTGCGGCAACAGCTGGAACCCTGTCGGATGTTGCTGTTCCGAACTCTGTCGCTCTGAACCTTGGGTCGACCGCTGTCCGCGGAAACCTGTCGGCTTCTGGCGCCGGAGTATCGGACAGCGGGACGCTGACAGTTGGTGGTACGGCGTCGTTCACGTCGACTGGTATTGGCAACGGCATTGTTCTGGATGAGTTGGCCAGTGACTTCGGTACCTTGGTACTTAGTAGTGCGGGTGATGCTTCTGTCGTCGATGCGAACGCGGTTGCTCTGGGGGCATCGAGTATTGGGGGGCATCTCTCAGTGAACGCCGGCGGGGCAATTACTGAATCGGGTTCGCTGAGTGTTACGGGGAACGCGACGTTTGTTGCGTCGAATGGCAGTTCGATTTTGCTAAGCACGAACACGCACACTTTGACCGGAACCGTTGCATTCGGGGCGTCGTCTGGAACGCTGGCCAACGTATCCATTACCGACAGCACAGCTATCGATCTAACAGCGTTGGAGCTAACCGGTGATCTAACGGTGGATGCTCTTTCGATCACAAATAGCGGTGCTCTGGACATTGCCGGGACTTCGTCATTCACGGCGAATGCTGGTGCGTCAATCTTCCTAAACGCTGTCGGTAACGACTTCACAGGAAGCGTTTCACTGGCGGCGTCGGGAGTTGGCAATCTGCAAGATGTTTCTTTGACCAATGCGAATGCGGTTGCCATCGGACCACTGACACTGAACGGTGCCCTAACGGTTGTGGCGGGTGGAGATATCACTGACAGCGGTGATCTGGTGGTTGCCGGAGCGAGCAGTTTTACGGCAGCAATGGGTTCTTCAGTACTTCTGGATTCCAGCGGCAACCAGTTCGATGGAACACTTGATTTTGCTGCAACCACCGGCAGTCTGGATCGTGTTCAAGTAACAGACACTACCGCTGTCGATCTGGCATCGTTGTCGATAGCGGGCGACTTGACCGTTGTTTCCGGTGGGACGATCACCGACAGCGGCGCGCTTTCTATTGGAGGAAACTCCAGTTTCACAGGGGCAGCTGGTGAATCGGTGTTGCTGGACGATATTGGGAACGTGTTCTCTGGTTCCGTACAGTTCGCCGCATCCTCTGGAACGCTCTTGAATGTGACACTGGTCGACACAACTGCTGTCGATCTACTGGCAAGCACGGTTGGTGGTGACCTGGTCGTTGTTGCTGGCGGCACAGGAATCACTGACAGCGGTGCCATCTCTGTAGCCGGTACCATAACACTGACTGCCAACACCGGCGCGTCGATTGTGCTGGATTCATTGAACACGTTTAGTGGAGCGGTGAGCTTCCAGGCTGCAGGCGTTGGCAACCTGGCGAATGTGACGATTGTTGACACGACGGGAATGGACCTGCAATCGCTGACACTAGATGGAGACCTGTCGGTTACGGCAGATGGTGATGTCACGGACAGCGGCAATGTGGTGGTTGCGGGAAACAGTAGT
>JBGCDN010000144.1:0-16696 GCA_045105495.1 Planctomycetaceae bacterium | reverse complement strand
GCCGTCGAATGCACCACAAGCTTCCGAGGATGATGAATGCAATGGCAATTACCAAATACCATGTAACCAGATTCCGTGATTCGATCAGTCCAGTACCGCCAATCGAATCTTGCTGAACCCGTTGCAACAAAGCGGGGATTGGTGAGATCGCCTTCAGCAGCGAAGCGCCTTCTGCCAGTGCGGTGTCGCTGCCGCGGAGGAACAGGTCCGGGATGACGGGAACCACGACGACAAGGAATGTCAGGCCATAACCCCAACGCAATGCGGCTTCCGGGGTGCGGGCGTAGGTTCCAACCAGCAGGCCGACAACAGCCAGTTGCAAGCACACGATGATGAGAAACACGTACAGTTTAAGGACGTCCCCACCAAACGAAATTCCACCCATCGCATAGCAGCACACCAGAGCCGGAAGCGTGGCGAACATCAACAAGAGGATGAAGCCGAACATGGCTCCGAGTTTTCCAAGGTAAATCGACGTGCGTTTCAGTGGTGAATGCAGCAACAACTGCAGAGTCTTCTTGCGAATCTCTCGAACCAACGATGTCGCGGGGAACACTGGCACGACCAAGACTGCCGTCGTCAGCATTGCATAGGCAAGCCCTTGAAAGACTTGTCTCGGCTGTGAACCAGACAAGGCAACGATGGAATCCGTTGGCCATTTCAGCAATACCACAGCGGCGAAGCCGATTGCAACGAAAAGCAAAATGCCCAACGCCCGATTGGTTCTAAGGAGTGCGAGTAATTCGCGTTCGACGATAACCCAGCTTTCTCTCACGAAGCCGCCTCCTGCTTAGTCGCCGCAACTTCTTCCGAAGCTTGCTTTGTGGCAGAGACGAATGCTTCTTCGAGGTCGCCTGCGACTTCTCGAAACTGCGTCACCGGGTGCCCGCGTTCAATCATCAGCTTGAGAAGCTTGGCGAGGTTGTCGTCTTTGATTTTCGCACGAAACCGAACAATCGATTCCGTTTCCGACGGGAGCACTTCAATCTTCTCGCCCAACATCTTCTGGATGTCTTTAGTGGCCGCAGCAACGTGCTTTGGAGCCATCAGCTGAAGCTCGATTGTTCGCTGCTGTGACAACTGACTGGTCACTTCTGGCAGCGTGCCGAAAGCTCGCAGCTTCCCGCCCGCAATGATCGCGCAACGGTCACAGATGCGGGAGAGTTCTGGCAGGATGTGGCTGGTGACGATTAGCGTTCGACCTTCACCGGCAAGCCGAAGCAGGATTTCACGCATCTCGATTCGAGCTTGCGGGTCGAGGCCGTTGGCTGGTTCGTCAAGGATCAGGACTTCCGGTTCATGCAGCAGCGTTCGAGCAATTCCGACGCGTTGTTGCATACCGTGGCTCAGGCTTTCGACGTAGCGGTCCTGCATCCAGGTGGCGTTCGTTAGTTCCAACACTTCTGGAATTCGCGTTTTCCGAACGCTACGTTTGATGCCGTAAGCAGCACCAAAGAAGTCCAGATATTCGCGGACGCGCATGTTGTCGTACGAACCAAATTTGTCCGGCATGTATCCGACCAGTCGGCGCACCTTGTGGACGTCGCGTACGCAATCCGCGCCGGCGAGTTTGGCCGAACCGGATGTGGGCCGAGACAGTCCAACCAAAATGCGAATGGTCGTTGTCTTGCCAGCGCCGTTTGGGCCGATGAAGCCGAGGATGTCGCCTCGGTTCAGCGTGAGCGATAGATTGTCTAACGCAGTGAATTCGCCGTAGCGTTTTGTCAGGCCGTCAATCTCGACGACGGTTTCGTTTTCTGCCATTCGTGTGTCAGTCTTATTTGTGTGTTCTTCAGACAGTAGTCGACTCTGTTAGTCAGCTTTGCGTGAGCCCTTGAGCGTTAGAAGAACGCGTTCGATCTTCCAGGCTTCATCTTGATCAACAGCCGTGACGTCTTCTTCCCGTTCAATGTTGGCTTCGCTAATTCGGAACCGAACGTAAACCGATTCGCCACGGCCGATTGTCTTCAAGGGCAACTTCGTTGTTCTTACTCCGACAGGGCTCTCAAACGCCTCGACCAACGAGAGGTTGTCTCGTGGTCCGCTCAGCACCTCGAACGTCCGCGACCCGGCAAAGGTTCGAATTTTCAGTTCAGCCTCAGTAACTTCAAAGGGCAAGCAGGCGTTCGGGACTTCAAACGCCAAAGTGACTTCGGCACTCTGTTCTGTCGACGACCATTTTCGCTGGCCGTTGTTGTAGACCGTTGAGAAGTCGTTGTTGTCGCTGGGAATAGCGCGGTATGGCAGGACGGCGGGGGGGATGGTGATTGGTTGACCGGCTTCCGGGGGCATCAGTTTGACGGGTTGAACAACCAGAACGCTGCCATCGCTTCGCGTCGTGTTCGCTCCAATTTTCAGAGCCGACTCTGTGGTTTCGGCCCAGTACAGCATCGACAGCTGCGATGGAAAGGGGAACGATGTGTCCTCGAAAATTGACTTGAACACTGCCTTTCGTTGCAGTTGCCTTTGGCTAAGCAGTGTTGAAGTGAAGAACTCGTCGCCGGCGAGAACATCGTCAGCACCCGTCGTCCAACTCGCACCTTCAATCTTGACGGCTTGGCGGTCTGGAGCAGAACCAGCCAACAACGCGTCTGTCGGCGACTTGAACGTGGCGGTTCCGAGCGTTCCCACGATACCCGCTTCTGAAAACGACGCTCGGGCCTGAAGCGGAGTATCAAGGGCCATGATTTCGCGAGTTACGGCGGTTCGCATTCCGACTGGTGGTTCAAGGTTGGCCCACTCGCTGTCACCGGAAGATGTCCACAGCAGTCTTCGATAGTTGCGGTTATTCGGATCTGTTTCCGGATTGAAGATGGCTCGCTGATCTCCGGACAACGCCAATGGACCGTTGGCCGGTGAATAAACTGTTGCGAATCCATCACTCGCAACCAACGTCTCACCATCAATCGCGCGGACGACACGTTGTCGGATGACGGTTTGCGGTGCGATGGTTCGTGACGACCAGCCTTTCCACGCGGCAGGCAGGCAAGCGAGAACAGCGATTGCCGGAACCACCCAGATAAGCAGTTCTCCTCGACCACGTTTCAAGAGCCAGATGCCGGCTGCGAGCAAGATTAGTGGGAACCCGATTACGACTGACATCGCAAACCCACGCGATGGAATGGAATAGCCAACTTGTTCGTTGGCAGTAGCGACGGCTTGATCTCGAGCTAGCAACCTAGGGCGGGGCTTTCGCATCAGGATTTCAGAGAATCGTTGTGACGAAGGAATCATCGCAACGTTCGTTCCCTGATCGGGCTTCACGAAAACGGCCGTCGAGATTGTCGTCAGAAGAATCCGGCCGCGGCCATAATCTGTGGCGATCGCCGCAGGCCAGTCGTCGGTCGACCAAATGACCTCACCGCGTTCAGGAATGACTCGCATTAGCTGAACCGGTTCAGGAAACTCTCGCTCGACTTCTCGCACGTTGAACCGCATGGGTGGATACTCGGGGTTGAGATCGAGCTTGAACGCATTGGATGACGTGCGATCGACTAACGTCATTGGCAGGGCATCCCCAACAAGCTGCCCGGCAACGTCCATGCCAGCTTCGGTCAAAACAATCATGAGCCGGCCACCGCGCTGAACCCAGAGACGGATGGCATCGCAGGCTTCGGGGTACCGCTGCAGTTCTGTGGATGCGACGCACAGTTGGTCTAATCCATCAAGTGCATGAGCCGAGCCGTCCAGTTCTTTTGGGTTAACCGACAGCACGATATCTTCACGCTGTTCAGCTCGCAGCATGGTTCTCAGCATCTGCGTGATTAACGTGAGTTCGTTGCTGTCCCGGTTCCCCGCGATCAGGCCGGTGTGGCCGTATTCAGTGAGTCGCAGGTTGGTGGTGAACGATCGCGCTCGATTTTGAAGTTCGCTGCGAACGACTTTCTCTCCACCGTCTTCGCTCACGATGACAAACGGCACTTCTTTCAAACCAGCTTCCGTATCGGGCATCAGCATCGGCCACTGCACCGAGCGGGATGTCATGGGGGGCAGCTGAATTCGTCTTGCGTATTGAAGACCGTTGCTGTCCGGCGGTGTGATGACTGGTGTTAGCGTGACTGGTTCGCCAGTGCGGTTCGAAACAACACCTTTAACCAGTCCCCAGCGACCACTTACGAATCGGCCAATTCCACCAACGGCAACGCCGCCACCAGTTTCCTGAGCTGGGACAGCCGAGGTAGTCAGGACAATCGCAATGGAAGCAGCCACCGCGAGAGGCGACATTCGTTTGCATAGGAAATGAATTGATTGAGCCACGTTAACTTCCTGAAGTTCGATCGAACCATTTGAGCATCAGACAGGGCCCTTCGAAACCATTTGCCTTTCAAAAGAGGCCCTGTGGGGCGTTTGTGGTCTCCAAAACAACGATTGCGGAGGGGTTCTCCCAAATTTCGACCGGCAAAAATCGCCTTTCCGCGTTTTTGTAAATCTGGTATTCACCGGCAGTCAGAATGACAAAGGTGTTACCAGATCAACGGATTGATGTGGTTTTCATCGAGTCTGAGCAACGTTCTTGAACTGGCTTGGACTTTGAAATTTGTGCCCGCGGGAAAGGATTCCCATGCAGAATTCCATGTGGAAATTCGCAACGCTTCTTGGCGTTATCGGTGTTGGATGTCTGGTAATCATTCAGGTTCAGAAGAACCTGAAGACGGCGAATGCCGCTGCTACAGCCTCGAAAGAGGTCACACCAGCTGGAGAAGCAGTGCCACAATTTGGGGCTCAGGACCCATTGGCCGGTCTCGCCGACCCGGGAAAAACCCCATTCGAACTGAGCCAGTTTGAACCTGGAAACGATCAATTCGAACCTGCAGGTAATCGGTTCGCTGCGTCAGACGACCAGTTCGAACCAGTAGGCGGTCAGGCTGAACCAGGAAACGACCGGGTTACTCAGGCAGGTTACGACCCGTCTGGACAGGATGATTCTGGCTTCGACAACATTGCTTTTGACGACTCGGCATTTGGCGATTCACCGCCAGCTGCACAAGCTCCACCAGCTCAGAGACAACCTGCACCGCAGGAGTCTGCTGGTTTCGACGACGACGACGCGTTCGCCGGTTTTGGAACGATGGATTCGCAGCCTGCGGCGGAACCTCGACGACTGACGGCTCAGCAGCCGGTAGCAGCCCAGCAGCCAGATGCGTTTGACGATGCGTTCGAGTCCACTCCAACGAACGATCGGGCTGCACAACCCGGTATGTTTGATGACGAACAACCTGCCTTTGGCGAATCGCGTTCGGCACAACCTCCACAGGACTTGCCCGCGGCAGACGATATCTTTGGCGACGATCCAATGGATACCTACCAGCCACAGGCTGATCCAGTTCCAGCGGCTGATGCAGGGCGAGTGAGTCTCGATCCGGCGGCGCCGCCTTCGCTGCCAGCTTTCGACAACAATCGACCAACTGATGATGCCTGGCCGGAACTGGATGACCCTAACGCGAATCGTATTGGTGCTAACGACATCGATCGCATCGACGCCAATGGCATTGACTTCGGTGATCGAAACGAACCCGTCAATGACCGCCGCGAACCAGTCTTCCCGGATGAGACTCCAGTCCGAGAGTCACGACCGATTCGGCCGATTGACAACTGGTCCGACCAGCCTGCTCCTGTCGATCCGATTAGCTACTCAGACGAGCCAGGTATTCTCGATCAGGAACCGACTCGTGTTGAACCACTGCCGATCCCAACCGAGGTGGAAACCGAAGAACCTGCGATTCGGGCCACACCAAACACGCGTTACCAAAAGTCATTCGATTCGGTTCCTCACGGAACACTGCGCCCACAGTTACGTATCGAAAAGACGGCTCCGGGCAGTGCGTCGCTTGGAAAGCCATTGATCTACAGCATCTTCATTAAGAACGTCGGCAACGCAGTTGCGAATGACGTTGTCGTGGAAGACCAAATTCCGCGTGGAGCTCGTCTCACCGGCACAGTTCCAGTTGCAGAACTCGTTGATGGAATTCTGATGTGGAAGTTTGATTCTCTAGAGCCGCAGCAGCAGAAAGAGATCAAGATTCGCGTCATCCCCGAAAAGGAAGGGAAGATCGGCAGTGTTGCCACTGTGAACTTCAAGGCGGAAATTGGAGCACAAACGACAGTCACGGCACCACGGCTACGGCTTGAGTTGACTGGTCAACAAGAAGCAAGAATTGGCGAAACAGTTGAGTTTCGGTACCGCGTTATCAACGAAGGTTCTGGTGATGCGTCGAATGTTTGGATTAAGAACCCGCTTCCTGTTCAACTACAACACCCCGAAGGCAAGATTCTTGAATACGAAGTCGGTGAACTCCCCGCTGGGCAATCACGTGACGTGATTCTGCAGTTGGTAGCCGCAGCTCCAGGAGCTGCCGACAACTCGGCGGTTGTAACGGCTGACGGGATTGCCGGCGACCGAGCCTCCGCCAAGGTCAGCATCCTTGGGCCACAGCTGAAAGTGACTCGTCGCGGACCATCGCGACGTTACTTGAATCGCGATGCGATTTACGAGAATACGGTCACTAACACCACACGTCGCGACGCTGAAAATGCACGGTTGGTTGAGTACGTGCCGGATGGGATGACTTTCATCAAGGCCAATAACTACGGCCAATACAACGAAGCAAAACGGACAATCACCTGGCCGATAGAGCGAATTCGAGCTGGAGAAAGTCAGACATACACGTCTGTACTGAAACCAAACCGAGCAGGCCGTCACGATAGCTTGGTTGAGATAATCGAAGTCGCTGGTAAGTCAAAGGCGCAATCGCGGACGGAAGTCGTTCACCTCGACAACATGGGTCTGAAGCTTTCAGAGCTGGATGGACCAGTTGCCGTCGGTGAAACCGTTGTCTTCTCCATTGATGTTCGAAACCGTGGTACATCGACAGCAACGCGATCAGTGCTCACTTTACAGTTCCCGCCTGAACTGGATGTCATTAATGCCGGGCCACTGCAGGCAAACGTTGATGGCAATACTGTGAGGTTCCCACCGGTTCCGTCTATCGAACCGGGTGGCAAGATGCGGTTCCAGGTTTCTTTTAAAGCGAAGGGAATGGCAAACAATGTGCGATTGCGAGCCGCGATTCGTAGCGACCAGATGCCAAGGCCACTTCCGACCGAGGAATCGATTACGATCTTTGACGAAGAAATGGGAAGCGTCCGGCGTTAAAGCCAGAACCTGACCGCGTAGAGTTTTCTTATCGCCAAACGTCGAAGTTCTCCTCTCTTCGGCGTTTGGCGTTTACTCATTTAAATCGCGAGCTTGTGAGTTCACGGGAGACGACGATCCGAAACAGTGCCACTCCATGAGTGGGCGGTTAGACTGTGGTGGCGTTGTGACAGAGTGGCTTCGATTGAAGCCGAACTGTTGCCGACAAGGCTAGCGTTCCACCAGTCGCAGCGATCATCTCCCCGGTTCTTCCGATACGAATCTGACTATGCAACAAGCTATCGATAAAGCCAATGTTCTCGTTGAGGCGATGAGCTGGATTCGTCAATTTCGCGATCGCTATATCGTGATCAAGCTTGGCGGAAGTGGTCTGGACGACGAAGCCGGTGTCCGAGCGGTTCTGGCCGACGTTGTGTTCATGGCGACGGTCGGCATGAAGCCGATCATCGTTCATGGTGGCGGCAAAGCCATTAGTCGGGCGATGGCCAAATCCGACATTGATCCTCGATTCGTTTCCGGCCGGCGTTACACCGACACCGCCACTCTGGAAATTGTCTCTGAGGTACTTGGTGGGCTGAGTGATTCGTTGGTGGAGATCGTGAAAGAACACGGGGCCACGGCGAGAAAATTGCACTGCGACGACTACGATCTGTTGATCGGCGAACCATTGGTTTTGAAGGACGAAGCCGGCGAGGACATTGATCTCGGCCATGTTGGCAAGGTTGTCGGTGTTGATCGTGACTTGATCGCGTCGGTCTGTAGTCAGGGTGTTATTCCTATTATTCCGTGCCTCGCGGTGTCGGCAGACGGACAAAAGTTCAACGTGAATGGAGATACGGCCGCGGCGGCTCTGGCTCGGTTCCTTAACGTAGAAAAGCTGGTGTTTCTCAGTGACGTCCCTGGGATTCTGCGAGATCCGTCCGACCCAGGTACCTTGGTTTCTCATGTCGATGCCACAGGTTGTCGTAAGATGATTGCCGACGGTACGATTCACACAGGCATGGTTCCTAAAGTCGATGCGGCACTGGATGCGGTCGATGCGGGCGTCCGGAAGGTTCACCTCATTGCGGCCAATGTTCCGCATTCATTGTTACTTGAGGTTTATTCGGACACCGGAATCGGCACGGAAATTGTCCGAGAGTAAACAGATCGGCAAAACTGGTTCGGCACGAACCCAAAGCGATGACAACGTGTCATCTCGCTTTCCAATTATCAGCATTCGGAGTCAGACGTGAGCACAGCGGCATCTCTCAGTAGCGAACAAACAATTCAGGTGTTCGACGACTACGTGATTCCCAACTACCGCCGCTACCCGATTAGCCTCGATCACGGCGAAGGTTCATACGTCTGGGATGCTGAAGGGAAACGGTATCTTGACTTGTTCCCCGGCTGGGGCTGCAACATCCTTGGTTACAGCCCCCCACGCGTCGTCTCTGCTCTTCAAGAACAGGCCGCGCGACTGATACATGTGCCCAACACGTGGTACACCGAATCGCAGGGGCAGTTTGCCGAGTTCCTTTGCAGTCGAAGTTTCGGAAAGGCGTTCTTCTGTAACAGCGGAGCCGAAGCCAACGAAGGCGCGATTAAGTTGGCTCGGTTGCACACTCCGGAAAATAAGTTCGCCATCATTACGTTCGAACATGGTTTTCATGGAAGAACGTTGGGCGCGCTGTCGGCGACTGCTCAGCCGAAGTATCACGAAGGTCTGGGGCCGTTGGTTGCCGGTTTCCGCTACGCCAGGTTCAACGACATTGAATCGGTCAAAGAACTGATCGACGACGAAACCTGTGCGATCATGATTGAACCGATTCAGGGGGAAGGCGGAATTAATGTCGCCGACACTGAATTCCTGCAACAGCTACGCGATCTTTGCGATGAGAACGAAATGGTTCTCATCTTCGACGAAGTTCAAACCGGGATGGCTCGAACCGGTTCATGGTTCGCCTACCAGCAAACCGGGGTTCAGCCCGACATTATGACTCTGGCGAAAGGGCTGGCCGGCGGTGTCGCCTGTGGAGCGATTGTTGCCAGCGAAGAAGTTGCTCCCAGCCTGCGTCCCGGCATGCACGCCAGCACCTTCGGCGGTAACGCACTCGCCATGGTTTCGGGACTCGCAACAGGCCAGACAATCGAAGAAGAGAATCTGCTAGAGAACGCTCAGGAAATGTCGGAGCGATTTCGCAGCCACTTCGAGCAGCTCGCGGAGGAGCTACCGATCATCTCTGAGATACGAACCAAAGGTATGATGATTGGCGTCCAGCTGACGATTCCATCAACGCCCGCTGTGGCTGCCTGCATGGATCGAGGCGTGTTGATCAACGCGACACAAGATACGGTCGTGAGGCTGCTTCCTGCACTCAATGTCGGTGTTGAAGAAGTTGATAGCGGTTTCGAAGTGATTGCTGAAGTTCTTCGCGAAATGGCTGACAACGTCTGAGTCGTCAGGCTCCGCTCTACACACACTCACTTTGAACAGGCTTTCACAGTCGCTAATCTACGAAATTGGTTTTGGGGGCTCGATTCGTTCGAGCCCCGTTTTCGTTTGAGGACGAAATGCAGCACCTAACATCACTTTACGATATTACAGCGAACGACTTCTCAGAGCTCATTGAACTTGCAGTGGACCTGAAGAAGCAGACCAAAGCAGGCGAGCGTCCGTCGCGGCTTAAGAATCGTGTTCTTCTTCAAATATTCGAGAAACCTTCGCTGCGAACTCGAAATAGCTTCGAATCAGCAATCATCCAGCTCGGCG
Organism: Planctomycetaceae bacterium; assembly: GCA_045105495.1. Lineage (GTDB taxonomy): Bacteria > Planctomycetota > Planctomycetia > Planctomycetales > Planctomycetaceae > CAYNWT01. Next base: position 6,791 of record JBGCDN010000144.1, on the reverse strand, counting down.
GTGGCGGTATTTTTATGTCGGCCCAGGAAGCTGGGTTTGCAGGTCGAGAATCGCTTTCAGACATCGCGACGGTGTCAAGTAGCTACGCCGACTTCGTAACCCTGCGAACGTTCTCGCAGCGACTGATAGACGACTACGCCCAGCATTCATCGTGCCCGGTTATCAATGCACTGTCTGACGATCGGCATCCATGTCAGGCTTTGACGGATTATCTGACAGTTCATGAAGCAATCGGGCGTACCAACGATGTCCGTTTCGTTTTCGTTGGTGACGGCAACAACGTTTCCGCGTCTCTGGCCATTGCATCCGCCCTTGCTGGTTCCAGCTTTGTTTTGGCCTGTCCGGAAGGCTACGAACTGCAGGGCGAATTCGTCGAGGATCTGAAGAACCGCTTCCCCAACGTTGATCTGACTCAGACAAACAACCCGGCTCAGGCGGTCGCTGATGCCGACATTGTCTACACCGACGTTTGGGCCAGCATGGGGCAGGAAGCCGAGGCGCGAAAGCGGGAGCAGGATTTCAGTGGGTTCCAGGTGAACGAAGAACTGATGTCGAAGGCCCCCGCAAGCTGCAAGTTCATGCACGACCTCCCCGCGCGGCGTGGGTTGGAAGTGACTGATGGGGTGATGGACGGAGAAAACAGTATTTGCTTCCAGCAGGCTGAGAACCGGATGCATCTGGCGAAGGCACTATTCGTTTGGCTTTCTGAAAAAGCCAGCTAGGAAAGAATCAGGAATGGCTCGACACGATTCGAGAGACATCAACCAGTTGCGACCGATCTCAGTGCAGCGGAATTTCACCGGAGCCACTCCCGGCAGCGTTCTTATCAAAGCTGGTAAGACCACGGTTCTCTGTACCGCAAGTTTGGATGCTTCTGTGCCACCGTGGAAGCGTCCGAGGGACGGCGAACCGGCGACTGGCTGGGTGACTGGCGAATATAACATGTTGCCCGGAAGTACCTCGCCGCGAAAGCAACGCGATCGAAAGAAGGTGGATGGTCGGACAACGGAGATCCAGCGCCTAATTGGCCGAAGCCTACGCGCGGTTGTCGATTTCGAAGCGCTTGGAGAGAACACGATCGTTGTGGATTGCGATGTGTTGGAAGCGGACGGTGGAACTCGGACGCTGAGTATCACAGGTGGATTTATCGCTTTGGTAGATGCCGTTGCAGCGGCAGGCGATCCGAAGAAAATCCTTAGCGACAGTGTTGCCGCAATCAGCGTCGGGGTTGTTGGTGGTCAGCCGGTGCTGGACCTCGACTACCCGGAAGACAGCACGGCAGATGTCGACATGAACGTCGTGATGACCGGCAAGGGTGAGTTCATTGAAGTTCAGGGAACTGCTGAAGGCGGAACATTCAACAGAGAGCTGCTAGACGCACAACTTGGGCTCGCGGAAGAGGGCGTTCGTCAGCTCACAGCGATTCAGGCCGAGGCGCTCGGGGAACTCTGGCCCTTTTGATTATGACTCGCTGGACATCAATAGGACTGTCGGTTCGTAACGCTTGCACGGATTAGGCGGCGTCCGAAGAACGCACCAATGTAGGATTCTTCCCGTCAGGGGTGATGTCTAAGGGCTACGCTAAAGGTGTCCCGGTGCCAATCGTCACGGAGTACCCTGTGAGCACCCTCGCAAGCAATCAACGGAATCAGTCACGTCAACAGACGTTCTACAGCGCGTTCGCCTACGTACGCAACGAAGGAACGTGGGCACGATACGCCGTCAAAGTCTTTGATCAATCGTTCAATGGCGTCCGCCTGCGTGCAATGCACAATCTGTCTGGCGACGACATCTACGTCCAGTTGGACATGACTAGCCCGGTTCTGACACTGTGCGAAGTTCGTCGCCGCAACCCAGTGGCAAGGAATTGCTGGGAGTTCGGAATTGAACTTTGTGGTGTCATTGAAATTCAAAACGTGATCCCCATCGAGATCATTGAGCGTTTCTGTGACGCCGGAACCAGCCAGCATGTGGAGGCGGTGAGTAATAACAACGTCTCACCAGTCGACGAGCTCGCTGACCTGCTGACGAACCAGTTGGGACTGGAGTCGCCAGTGACACCGTCAAGCGATATGAACAAAGTCGCAGAATCTAACGAGGCTCAATCTGAGCCGAACGCGATAACAGCTCTGGCCCCCGCACCGCTGGTGCAACCTCTTGTTCAAGACGAACAAACCAACCCGGTTGTGGCAGAGTCAGTGGTAACAGAGCCTGTCGGTGAGCCTGAGCTTGAAGCAGCACCTGCCATACCCGAAGAACAGGCATCGGACACGGACACGGCGAGCAGTGTTCCTTCCAAAGCCGAGGAACCCATGCCGGCAATTCCAGCCGTCCAGTTTCATCCACGGCCACAAACAAAATCGGAGCATGTTGAGCCACCGAAGCCTTCTTTTATCAAAACGGTGATGATCGGCTTTGCAAGACTCGGTGGGCTGCTTGTCTCAAGCTTTGCCAGCCTGAAGAACCGCTCGAAGGGCCTCGTGCCAAGGGTGGCGTTTCGCCGCCCTAAGCTCTTCGCCAATAAAACGAGCGAAGACAAACGACGCGAATGGCTTCAAGTCTGCGCGCAGACTGTTAATCCGCCGGACGCTCAGCGATAGGTGCAACTTAGACAGCTTCTCGCTCGCTCTCGGATAGTATCTCCCGCGTTGCATTAATGACCTCAGGCGCTTGCGCTCGCTACCGTCCTCTAGCCTATGCGGCTTGTGTGAACCACCGCGGAGTCCTGTTGGTTCAGTTGCGTATCCTGCTTTCGTTCATCAAGCTGATCTTGCATTTGAATGAACTGCTCAGCCGGTAACGCAAGAGCGCTGCAAGATTGAACGCACGATGACTAACACACTTACTCTATCTAACGGCTCTTCTTTGCCATCGGTCGGCTTGGGACTGTGGAAGATTGACAAGGCCGAAACTGCCAGCGTCGTCCAGCAGGCGATTGAACTGGGCTACCGACACTTCGATGCCGCTTGTGATTATGGAAACGAGGTTGAAGCAGGTGAAGGCCTGAACGCTGCGATCAAGAACGGAACCTGTTCGCGCGATGACTTGTGGGTCACTTCGAAACTCTGGAACACCTACCACGCTGCTGAACACGTCCGCCCGGCCTGCGAACGTTCTCTGAAGGACCTTGGTCTCGACTACCTTGACTTGTATTTGGTTCACTTTCCTATTGCTCAACGTTTCGTTCCGTTCGAAGAGCGCTACCCACCGGAGTGGGTGTTTGATCCGGCGGCTGATGCCCCAAAAGTTGAAACAGTTCCAATTCCGATTTCGGAAACATGGCAAGCCATGGAAGAACTGGTAGCCGCTGGATTGGTCAAAACGATAGGCATCTGTAATTTCGGTGTCAGTCTCATTCGAGATCTTCAGGCTCACGCCACGATTCAACCAGCTGTTCTGCAGATCGAATCTCATCCCTATCTGACTCAGGATAAGCTACTCCAGTTCTGTGACGAACAAAATATCGCTGTCACCGCATTCTCGCCGCTGGGCGCTTTGTCATACTTGCAGCTCAATATGGCCACACAGCAGGATTCAGTACTGGAAACCGAATCCGTTCGCGCGGCGTCTGCTCGATTGGGGAAAACGCCAGCCCAAGTGGTTCTACGTTGGGGCATTCAACGCGGCACCGCGATTGTTCCCAAAACCTCACGACCTGAACGGCTTGCGGAGAACCTGGCGTTATTCGATTTTGAACTCACGGATGACGAGATGAGCGCGATTTCGTCGTTGGATCAGAACCGTAGATTTAACGACCCGGGTGTTTTCTGTGAGTCTGCGTTCGGTACATTCTTTCCAATCTACGAGTAACTCATGACTAAGTCGTATGCGACTCAGATTGCCATCGCTGGGCAGTGCACTTACGAGGACTCAGTGTTCCCAAGAGCATTCGCTGCCGAGCCTGCGATCACACTTGCTCAAGGCTGTGATTGGGTCGCTGCGAACCGCGAGCTCCTGGACAAGGAACTCTCTCGAACCGGAACGATCTTGTTCAGAGGTTTTCCAGTAGAGACTGCGGACGATTTTGATGCGTTCGTTCAAGCGTTCCAGTACCCAAACTTTGCGTACGCAAAATCGCTTTCCAACGCTGTACGAGTCAACAAGACGGAACGCGTCTTTACCGCGAACGAAGCTCCGTCAGATGTTCGGATACATCTGCATCATGAGATGGCTCAAACTCCGATTTACCCAAGTCGTGTGTTTTTCTTCTGCGAGCAGGCTGCTGAAACTGGTGGAGCTACACCGCTGTGTCGTTCGGATGTTCTGCTGGACCGTCTTCGAATAGAAGAATCTGACTTCGTGGCCATGTGTGAAAAAGAAGGTTTGAGATATTCAAACGTCATGCCGGCCAACAATGACGCGTCATCAGGAATGGGACGGAGCTGGGGCAGCACTCTATCGGCTGAGTCGAAGCAAGAAGCCGAATCGCGGCTGGCCGAAATGGGCTACAGCTGGGAATGGATGTCCGACGATTGCCTGAAAGCAACAACGCCCGTTTTGGATGCTGTGCGAACGTTGCCGGATGGTCGAAGCACGTTCTTCAATCAGCTCATCGCAGCGTCTCAGGGATGGAAGGACGAGCGGAACGATCCGTCCAAAGCCATCACTCATGGTGATGGTTCGGCTCTTGATGCGAACGCGATTCAAACAGCCTGTGAGATTGCTGAGGAACTGACATTCGATCTTGGCTGGCAAACGGGGGACATCGCACTTGTCGACAATTTCCTCGTCATGCATGCTCGCCGGCCGTTTACCGGCACAAGGAAAGTCCTGGCTTCTCTGGTCGCCTCCTGACGGAAAATGAGGGGCTAAGTGAACACAATCGCCCAAAAAGTCTTCCCAAGCTCTCTGACCCGATGCGGGCATTTGCAGGCATTGGTGGAACGGGCTAATGTGGGCGCCCCGCGAACGCGGAGAAGCGGACGGAGTTCGCATCGTCTCTTCAGGATGACGTCAGAAGCAACATATTACGGAGACCACAATGGGTCTTTTTGATGGGAAGAAAGGCGTTGTCGTAGGCATCGCTAACGATCGATCAATCGCGTGGAGCATCACCGAATGCCTTCACGAAGAAGGCGCAGAGATGGGGTTCACTCATCTGCCGGACAAAGATCCGGAGCGCAAGAAGAACGAGAAGAAAGTTCGCAAACTCGTCGATCCAATCGGGGCAAAGTTTGTGATGCCTTGCGACGTTTGCGATGACGACGCATTGGACGCGGTGTTTGAGACGGCCAAGAAGGAACTTGGGGAGATCGATTTCCTCGTCCACAGCGTCGCATTCGCCCCGCCGGCAGACCTGACTGGTCCGACATACAATGCCAGTCGAGAAGGCTACAAACTGGCGATGGAGATCAGCGCCTACAGCCTGCACGCAATGGCCAAACGCGCTCGAGAGATCATGCCAAACGGTGGCAGCATTCTGGCACTCACCTACTACGGTGGTGAAGAAGTGATCCCAGGATACAACCTGATGGGTATCTGCAAGGCTGCATTGGAATGCGGCGTGAAGTACCTCGCCAGCGAAATGGGTTCGGAAAACATCCGCGTCAACGCAATCAGCGCTGGGCCGATTCGAACCATTAGTTCATCTGGTGTCGGCGACTTCAAGAAGATGCTCGACTACTACGAAATGGCTGCTCCGCTCCGGCGGAACACAGACGCTGCGGAAGTTGGCAAGTCGGCCAAGTTCCTGTTGAGCGACCTCGCAAGTGGAGTCACCGGCGAGATCCTGCATGTGGATTGCGGGTTCAACGTCATGGGAGCGCCGCCTGCAGTTGTCTAATGCGAATGCAGTAGACAATCTCTGCAACTAGCACAACAATTCGGCCCCGATGACACTTTGTCGTCGGGGTCGTTTTCTTTTAGGTCTTTTCAATGTTGAACCGCACTCTCAACTTTTCTGCTGGCCCAGCAACACTGCCTCAATCTGTTCTCGAACAAGCCCAGGCGGCCATGCTGGACTTCAACGGAACCGGTATCGGGATTTGCGAGCACTCGCACCGTTCAACCCACTTTGTCGGCGTTTACGAAGAAGCCGAAAGCCTGTGTCGTGAACTCGCAGGAATCCCAGATGACTATGCCGTGCTTTTCCTTCAAGGGGGAGCAAGTACACAGTTTTGCATGGTGCCCATGAATTTCCTCACGCCAAATTCCGCGGCAGACTATGCCAACACGGGATCATGGTCGCAGAAGGCAATCAAGGAAGCGAAGCGGTTCGGAAACGTTCATGAATGCTGTTCCAGCGAAGCGACCAACTTCAACGTCATACCAAACGAAGTGAACTACAGTGAGAATCCTGCCTTCGTTCACTTCACTTCAAACAACACGATCTTTGGTACGCAGTACCGAGAAGAGCCATCCATCCCTGACAAGTCGTTTCTTGTTTGTGATGCAAGCAGCGACATCTTCAGTCGTCGTATCGATGTAACAAAGTACGGCATCATCTACTGCGGAGCTCAAAAGAACCTTGGCCCGAGTGGCACCACTTTGGTGATCATAAGGAAGGACCTGTTAGAGACCGCAAATGATGTCCCGACGATGTTGAGCTACAAGACGCACGCTGACAAACAGTCAATGTTCAACACGCCACCGACATTTGGGATCTTCCTCATGGGTCTGGTGTTTAAATGGCTTAAGGAGAACGGTGGGCTTGCTGCCATTGAAGAGCAAAACGAAGCAAAGGCCGGCAAGCTATATCAGTTCCTTGACAACAGTAGTCTGTTCTCAGGCACTGCAGAGGAAACAAGCCGATCTCGAATGAACGTCACTTTCGTAACGGGAGACGCAGAGAT
>JBGCDN010000143.1:0-5083 GCA_045105495.1 Planctomycetaceae bacterium | reverse complement strand
CGACGCTTGGCACGTTTGACTACATCTCGCCAGAACAGGCGCAGAATCCAAGCAACGTTGATGTTCGCAGTGATATCTATTCGCTGGGCTGCACCGTTTTTCACATGCTGACCGGTCAGGCTCCATACCCTGAAGGAACCGCGCTTCAGAAATTGCTCGATCATAAAGGCAAAGATGCCCCCGCGCCGATCGAGGTCAATCGTAAGGTTCCAAGAGACCTATCCGCCGTGGTTCACCGGATGATGGCGAGCGAACCAGAAGATCGTCACGCAACGCCAGCGATTCTTGTCGAAGACCTCATGCGTATTGCCGCGAGAATGGGGCTTCGAGGAATTCAGCCCGAAGGTTTGGTTTGGAAACGGCCAGGTGAAACGCGACCACCTTTCCTGCAGAATAATCTGGGTTGGATTTCCATCGCAGCCATTCTGGTATTCGGAGCGCTGCTGCTAAGACTGAAGCCGCATGAGCTTTCCACAGATTGGCAAGCCGGGCGACTGAGTGTCATTCAGCAGCCCGATTCAGATCCGAACGCATCGGTTACAGAAACGTCAAACAGCACCCCAAGCGACAATCCTACGATCGCGAGCACAGTGACTGGAGACGAACCGTCTAAGCCGGAAGATTCTGCTCCGCCTACGGAGGCAGCTCCAGCCGGCGGCGGCCTGATGGGTCTGCTCTCCAACGCAGCCTCCGGATTTCAAGAGTTGCTTCGAACGAATATGGAACAGTCGGCCAACCAGCCAACGGTCAGCATGGCGTCGCCGCCAACCGCAGATCAGACTGTCCCGGTTCCAGATTCGTTGCCAAGGTTCTCTCTTCAGTCTGATCCCGAGACAGCTTTCGATACGCTGCAGGCAGCCTGTTGGGCCGCCGAAGACGGTGAAGTGATTGTTGTTCGACCAGCTGAGAACAACGAACCAGTCGTTGAAAAGCCTCTGCGGATTGTTCGGAAAAGTATCACCATCCGAGGTGAAGCGCGGCTGGGACGCGTGCCCCTTGTGCGTTTCGATGTCGGTGACGAACCCTCTGACAATCAAAGTCGAATGATTACCGTTGTTGGAGGTGACGTTCGAATTGCCAACCTCGACATTCAGGTAGTCGCCCGTGACGACGTTGGCGCCGATCGCTGGGTTCTGTGTGCGTTGGAGGGAGCCGAACGCGTTCGGCTGGACAACGTGAATGTCGACTTCCCAAACTCCGCTAACATCGAAGCCAGTGTGTTCGAAATTACAATGGGCGACGATGCGGCGATGGCTCGAATGCAGAATGCCGCGGGCGAATATCTTGTTCGAGTGACCGGTGGTTACATCCGAGGCAACTGTCGGCTCGTCCACGCACAAACCGCGTTGCCGGGTTCTATTGAAGTGACCAATGCGATGGTTTCGCTTTCAAAACCGCTGCTCTACGTTGCCGGTATCAACGATGTGTTGGTGGATCGCGATCACATTGATCTTGAGTTGACTCATACGACCTGTGTGTTGCCCGCCGGGTTGATTTGCATGAGCAACATCGACGCCGTTGACGGTCCTGCTCAGGAGTTGGTTCCGATCGAAGTCGTCTCTGAAGACAACATCTTTACAACGACAACCGAAGAACCGCTCGTTCGCATGGAAGGCACGTCTGCTCCCGAGGAGTTTGAATCACTGCTGTTGTGGACCGGCCAAAAGAATCTCTACGACGGGTTCAGCGTTTTCTGGGAACGCGATTCCAGCCTGACAGGTCTGGGTGTTTACGAAGACAAGTTTGACGATTGGAAAAGTGTTTGGGCCACCAACCCCGACACCAGTGAAGTCGGCGCGATGACGGATGCGGATCCGTGGCTTTCGGATCGATGGAAAGCACAAAACCTCGCGCGATCTCAGCCAACGGACTTCGAAGTCGATCCCGCAAGCCGCGCGACAAGTGCTGCAACCGACGGAACCAATCTGGGAGCAGACCTCACCACCGTTCGGCGACTACGGACCTTCGCATCCGTGACAGACTAGTATTGCGAGAGAGCCTCACCTGATAGGCGCTTTCGCGGCGAAAGATCTCGCGAAAACCACCATCCCAAGATCGCCGCCGCACCCCGATGCAACGGGACGTTGCTAGTCGGATAGGCCGTAGCGGACGATGCACCAGAGTGCCTGGAAGCCATCGCGCCAGCCGATCTTCTTGCCTTCGTCGTAGGTTCGGCCGCAGTAGCTGATTGACATCTCGTAGATGCGATAGCGGCGGCGGGCTACTCGAGCGGTGATCTCTGGTTCAAACCCGAATCGAGCTTGTTTCAGCTTGGGTGTGACGTCGTCAACGACATTGCGTCGGAAGATTTTGTAGCAGGTCTCCATGTCCGTCAGGTTTAGATTCGTGAAGCAGTTGGACAGGAGTGTTAGGAATTTGTTTCCGAGGTAGTGCCAGAAGTAGAGTACTCGGTGAGCCTGATCGCCGAGGAACCGACTGCCGTAAACGATGTCAGCTTCGTCTTCAATAATCGGCTTCAGCAGACGTGGGTATTCGTCCGGGTTGTATTCGAGATCGGCGTCCTGAATAAGAACAACGTCGCCGCTGACTTTCTCGAAGCCCGTCTTCAACGCGGCCCCTTTGCCTTTGTTCTTGTCGTGGTAGGCCAGAACAATTCTGTTGTGTGGGTCGTCACCGAGTTCATCGGCGAGTTCCTGCATGATTTCTCGAGAGCGATCTTTGCTGAAGTCGTCAATCAGCACCAGTTCCTTGTTGATTGGAACGGCGCGGACGCGAGCGACGATGTCGCGCAGTGTTTTTTCTTCGTTGTAAATCGGAATCACAACGGACAGCGTGAAGTCGTCCGGAATCACGTAAAGGCCGAGTGCTTTACAGGTCGCATCGCCAATTCGAGCGCTGATGGAATCGTACCATTCGGCCGAGTATGGTCGTTTGCTCTGCTCCGCTTGCTTGAGGTGCTCGATCATCTCCGCCACACTCACTTCGAGTTTCGTTTGTTGTTGTTCCGCAACCGGCATGGTATTCCCGACGAATCGTTTATTTTACAGCCGTTTCGGAACCTACGCGACGCGACTGCACGTTTTGACTCGTGTCGCCACATGGTAACAGTAGCCGCTCGCAATCGGCGGCTCTCTGGTACAACCTCCATCGATGCATCGCGCTTCTTTAGGGGTCGTACGGATTACGTAGACTGTGCTTCTTCACCTTACACACCCAGCTTACGCCACACTTTTGATTGATGCTTGAAAATGGCCGCAAACACAGGCTCTGACATCGTGAAGGCCGCATCGCTTCTAAAGGCTGGTGGTCTTGTAGCACTTCCAACGGAAACCGTTTACGGCCTCGGCGCGAACGCTTTCGACGGAACAGCCGTCGCGCGGGTGTTCGAAGCTAAGCAGCGTCCTGGGTTTGATCCGTTGATCGTTCACATTGCAGAACGCAATCAGGTCGACGAGGTCGCATCCGGTGTCTCTGAAATCGCCGAACGTCTCATGGATGCATTTTGGCCAGGTCCCCTTACTCTGGTTCTGCCCAGGCAGGAAGCTGTGTCTGATTTGGTGACTTCGGGATTGAACACAGTTGGAGTTCGAATGCCTGATCACGCAATGACAAGAGAAGTCATTCGAACAGCAGGTGTTCCGATCGCCGCACCCAGCGCGAATCTGTTTGGACGGATCAGCCCTACGACTGCCGCACATGTTGAAGAGCAACTCGCCGACCGGGTCGACTACATTCTGGATGGCGGCCCGTGTTCTGTCGGGGTTGAATCGACGGTCGTCCGAGTTCAAACCGATGAGGCAATCGTACTTCGTCCTGGTGGCTTGACGCTTGAAGCACTTCGAGAAGTAACGGACCGCGTTCGGTTGTTGAAAGCCGACGGAACCGAAACAACTCCGGCATCGCCCGGACGTACGCTGCAGCACTACGCTCCACGGACGAGACTTGTGGTTCGAAGAGAACCAGGCATCAGCGATGACGAACGCGACCTGAAGGTGGGTCTGTTGTCTGCGAAACCCGCACAAGAGTCTGATTTCGATGTGATTGAGAACCTGGGGAGTGACCTGCGAACTGCTGCAGCCAACTTCTTTGCAGCGTTACGAAGGTTGGACGCCGCGAAGCTGGATCTCATTGTTGCAACGCCCTTCCCGGACGAAGGGTTGGGGCTTGCACTAAACGATCGGCTCAGTCGCGCTGCGGTGGAAAAATAGTGACATGGCAGACGTCCATTCCAAGCAGACTCGATCGTTCAACATGTCTCGGATTCGAGGCAAGGATACGAAGCCAGAACTGATCGTCCGATCGTTGGTTCATCGAATGGGGTATCGGTTCCGATTGCATGTCAAAGACTTGCCAGGCAAACCAGACCTTGTGCTGCCAAGGCACGACAGAATTATCTTTGTCCACGGATGCTATTGGCACATGCACAGATGCCGTTATGGGCGAGTCGTCCCGAAGACGAATACCGAATTCTGGCAGAATAAGCGACTGGGGAACGTCGAACGCGACCGCCGAAATCTACGACGTCTGCGGCGCGATGGATGGCGAGTGATGGTCGTTTGGGAATGCTGGACGCGAGACGAACCCAAGCTCATTGCGCGGCTGCAGAAGTTCCTCGGTGAATAGGAACGACTTGGTGAGTCTATTCAATCGGCTTTTCGGCCATCCCGGGTTCGTAGGATCCGTCGAAGTTCAGATCGACCTCGCGACCATCGGCTAGTCGCAATGTTGCAGACAATATTTGCTCGTCCTCGCCAACGCTGAGCGATTTGATTGTTGCTCTGGCAGTTCCCTTCGAACCGACGATCTCGTACACGAAAGTGTCTTCATCATCGACAACCGCGCTGGCGGCGAACTCGACTTCGATGGATTGGATCTCGCCAATGTGCTCACGAAGCTGTGGATGGTCCTGGAGCTGAGCCCGGAGATCTTCGGCAACAACATTGAACCCGAAGTTCACAAGCAATGCTCCTCCACCGCAGCAGATGATTGGGACACCTGCACCAATCAGAACCAGCAAAACCACAAGTGTCTTTTTCGAAGCCGCCATACCAATTTCCTGCAATCGCGATACACCGCGGGCGTTGCGTTCGCGGTTCAAGATTCGTGTAGAGAAACAGTTTCG
>JBGCDN010000142.1:0-3756 GCA_045105495.1 Planctomycetaceae bacterium | reverse complement strand
TTGCCACTGGCCGGGTGGTTGTTGTCTGCAGCTGACTTTGCGGTCATCCACTGGCTGTATCTTGGAGTTCTCAGCGCGGGTTGCATGGCATTGGCGTGGTTGCGGCCTGAGTACATTCGACTCGCCGCGTTCGCGCTGGCGGCTCCGTTGTGCTTCCTGACGATGTGGGGGGGCCAGGGCGAACCGCCTCACCCTCAGTTCACATGGGTGTGCGTTGGCATGGGCTGCTTGTGGGCGATTGGTTCGTACGTGCTGGCTTTCCGTTCCGGACAGAAATCTCACTGGCTTGCAATGTCGGGAGCGGCGGCGGTTGGGCACTTCGTCATCTGCTACTGGTTCGCAAACGCAAGCGTGACCATCGCGCCGTGGTGGTTGGTGGGAACCGCTTTGTCCGCGGCGTACTTTGTGGCGTCGGTACCCGTCGGGCGCCGCGTGGTTGATGATCGACGAATGCCACTGGCAACCACGCTCACTACAGCCGTTGCGTTTGCCGCGTTCGTTGTGCCAGTCGAATTGGAGCGGCAGTGGATCGCTGTCGCCTGGGCGTTAATGGTACCAAGCATCGCATTCCTGTGTCGCTGGCTGAGTGTTCCGGACCTGCGGTATGTGGTCGCCGGGCTAGGCGGACTAGTGCTGATTCAGTTGGTGAACCCCGCGATTGCCGAATACCCAATCGGCGACCACTGGCTGTTCAACTGGTTGCTGTACGGCTACGGCGTTCCGATCTTGTGCCTTGTCGTGGGTGCCCGGTTCCTGCCAACGAAAGAGGAAAGCGTGGTGTCGTGGTTGGACGGGACCGCGGCATTTATGGGGCTTGCGATGGTGACCTTGATGATTCGTCATGGCTTCCATCCGGGATCGATCTCGTTTCGTGAGGAACCGGCGTTGCTTGAGTTCGCCACCTACAGCGTGGCTTTCGGTGCGACTGGGGCTGGTCTGTATTCCGTTGTTCGAAACCGCAGCACTGTTTGGCAACATGCGACCGTTGTCAGCATGTTCCTTGGCTTGCTTGTCGCCGTGCTGGGGTGTTCGTTCTTTGCGAACCCTCTTGTGGAACACGAAAGCGTCGGAGCCATGCCAGTTTGGAACCTGTTGCTGTTCGCCTTTGCGCTGCCTGCAGTGTTGGCTGGAACCGGAGCCTATCTTGTCTCGCGCGATGGGTATCCCAACGCCGCCAGATTCTGGCTGGGAGGCGGTTCCCTGTTTCTCGCCTGGTTGTGCATCTCACTGGAAGTGCGACAAGGATTCCAGGGAGCGTTCCTTGATGGCTCCGGATGGGGGAACGCCGAGTGGTACGCGTACTCGGTTGCCTGGCTGCTGTTCGCCATCAGCTTGCTAGCCGCCGGCCTGGTGACAAAGAACGCGATGCTGCGCTGGGCGTCGCTGTTTGTCATGCTGGTTTCGGTCGCCAAAGTGTTCCTGTTGGATACGCGGAACCTTGAAGACCTGTGGCGCGTGGTTTCGTTTCTGGGTTTGGGGATCAGTTTGTTGGGGATCGCGTGGGTCTACCAGCACTTCGTTTTCCGCCGCACGGCCAACTCGCAATCGCCAATTGCCGGGTAGTTCAGGATGACTTCGGATCACATAGATATGAATCGAGTTATGGAAAGCACGGCAGCGCCTGAGGCACCGTCGGACAATCAGTCGCCCGACGATCAGGTGGTCCGCGACTTCGAACGGGATTCCGATTCGCTGTGGAAGCAGGACCGTGGAATCGCGATCGCCACATTGGTTGGGCCGGTTGTTCTTACCCTCACTTTGATCGGCGTCCTCGCCGTGCTGGTTGGTTCGGACTTTGCTCGGAACCTGGTACTGGCCGCCGTCGGTACGTTTTTCGTGCTTGGACGTTTCGTCATCCTCGGTGGCAGCGACGCTCATGGGCTGACGCCTGAGGTTCTTGTTGGAATGGTGTTCTACCTGGACGTGATGACGGCCATCATCATTTCATGCCACGCCGGGAGCCTGTTTCGACTGCCTTGGCTGGGTGAACGGCTTCGAATGCTGATGAGCGAAGGTCGTGAAATGCTGGCAGCGAATCGTTGGATTCGGCAGACAACATTTCTGGGAGTGATCGCCTTTGTCATGGTTCCATTGGCTTCTTCGGGAAGCGTCGGCGGGTCATTTTTCGGACGCCTACTTGGACTCTCACGGAAAGCAACGTTACTGGGTGTCGTGCTGGGCAGCATCTTCGGTTGCATGCTGATGTACTACGGGGCGAACCTGATGAACAAGTACATTGGCCCGGACAATACCGTGGTTCGGTGGGGCGGAATCCTGTTCTTTATCGCGATCATCGCAGTCCTGAACCAGCGGTACCGGCGACTCAAGAGGGACGCATGACGAAACCGTTTACTGAACTCGATGAGAGTCTTCTCGCACGTAAGCAGTGAGACCAAGCAGATGCCTGTCAACATTCCAAACGCACGAGCAGACAACGCGGACATATCAAAGATCGTTTCCGCCCGAGGGAACCACGCAGCCGAGCTGCTGCCAATCCTGCAAGACGCGAATGCCGCAGGTTTGCCAATCGACGTTAGGACCGTCTCCGCCGTCGCGAATGAAATGCGCCTGCCGGCGAACCGAGTCGAAGGGGCAGCCAGCTTCTACAAATTGCTGGATCGAGAAGTTCCGACGAAGACACGGGTGCGATTGTGTTCGGGCGTGGCGTGTTGGTTGGCCGGCGGCGATCAGGTGATCAAAGAATGCGAAGCCGGATTTGCTGGCGATGACGAAACCTGCGTTAGCCGTTCAAGCTGTCTCGGCCTGTGCGACCACGCGCTGGCGGCCGTGGTGAACGATACGCAGGTCGGACCAGTGACGGGCATCGAAAGCTGCAGCGCCGGTTCTCACAGGGATAACGGAAGTCGGCAGTCGACGGTGTTGGAAGGAGATGAACCTCAAGTCCTACTAGCGCACTCGGGGATTGTTGATCCGAAGTCGTTCGACGCCGCGGTGCAAACTGGCGTCTACGACGGTCTCCAAACGGCGATTCGGCTTCAACCAAGTGACGTGATCGAACGCATCAACAGCTCAGGCTTGTCGGGACGCGGCGGTGCGGGGTTCCCCACCGGTCGCAAGTGGAACACCGTTGCGGATGCGGCAGGTGACACGAAGTATGTGATCTGCAACGCGGACGAATCAGAACCACTCATGTTCAAAGACCGAGTCTTGATGGAAACCAATCCGCACGCAGTTGTCGCTGGAATCGCGATAGCTGCTCACGCCATCAATGCGACGAAAGCCTTCATCTACATTCGCGGCGAGTACGAACCGCAAGCACGACTGTTGGAGCGAGCGATTCGCGAGTTCGCCCAGTCCGACCTCTGCACGGACCGGTGGCCGAAAGGTTTGAGCATCCACGTTCACCGTGGAGCGGGAGCTTACGTTTGTGGCGAGGAAACCGCGTTGATTGAGTCGCTCGAAGGCAAGCGTGGTGAGCCTCGTTTGCGACCACCGTACCCCGCTGAGTCTGGCTACCTCGATCGGCCAACGCTGGTTAACAACGTGGAAACTTTGGTTCACGTCAGCCGCATCCTCGCAAGCGAATCTGACTGCCAGGCAAATACGCGATTGGTCACGTTGCTCGGCCATTTAGGAAACACGGGGCTCGCTGAAGTGACGTTCGGCAAGACACTTCGAGAGTTGCTCGATCTCGCCGGCGGGATGCGAAGTGGCTCGAACCTACAGTGCATTCTGGTTGGCGGCGCGAGTGGTGTCATTGTTGGGCCGGACGCATTGGATAAGCCACTTGACTAC
>JBGCDN010000141.1:0-28985 GCA_045105495.1 Planctomycetaceae bacterium | reverse complement strand
TGGTTGATGACCTGACGCTGCAGGCCGGTGCCAGCGGCGACTTGTTCGTCAACGATTCGCTTTCGTGGTCCAGCGACAATACTCTGACGCTCGCCGCCGGCCAAGACATTTTCGTGAACCGCGACATCGACATTCTCGGCCAGTCAACTTCCAGCGCAGCCGCAAATGATTTGCGGATCGGCGGAATCGTCGGCAACGTCAGTGGCAGTGGAACGACAGTGCTGGATGGTGTTTGGTCGACTGGTGTGATCGCGACCAAACAAGGCAGCCGGCAAGATGTCTTCTACGCAGGCGGATTAGTCGGAGGTCATGACTCGGGAACGCTTCAGATCCTGCGTTCTTTCAGCACGGCGAATGTCAGTTCGCAGGGCTCGCATTCTGGCAAGATGGCGCTCGGCGGACTACTGGGTGACTCGGGTGACAACAATGGCACTTCAGGAATCGGTGGATCGGCTCAGCATCTACTGATTGATCGCTCCTACGCGACGGGCTCCATCGTGGAAGGCACGTATGATGGCTACTACGGCTCAGGTGGCTTGGTCGGTGTGATTTATGGTGATTCGGCCACGCTGACCGACAGCTTCTCTCGAAGTAATGTGGTTGGTGGGATTTCATCGGGCGGCATCGCGGGTTTCAGCGCCCCGGGAACAACCAAGACATACCAGCGGCTCTACACGACGATGAACGGCTTCGGGAATCTCACCAACCCGACAGACAGTTACCACAGTGGCACACTCGACACGGCGACCAACAACGGCACGCAACTTCCGAGCGGTTGGAGCAGCGATATTTGGAACGTTGGTGAACTTCCGACATTGAAATCCGTCGGTGTTCCGGCTTCCTTGTTGTACGTTCAAGTCCTTGGCGGCACGGGAGTCTACGGCGACCTCGCGACACCGACGTATCAGATCGTGGATGCAGATGGAAACGTGGTTACGCTCGGCAGCGGCGATTACGCAGGGCTGGACGGAGTTTCCGGTACCGGACGCTACACGCTGGGCCAGTTCACTTCAGCAGGAAATTACAACAACGTTTCCTACCTGAGTGGACTCGGCTTCACCGGCGATGACGCGAACCTGTTTGCCCTCAATCCGTTCACCACTTCCGGTTCGTTTACGATCACGCCCCGTAGCATCACGGCTGTGCTGGCCAACACGGGCGTCGACAAAGTCTACGACGGGAACGTGAATGCCGGATCGGGCTACACGCCGACTTGGAGTTTCACCAACATCGTCTTGGGCGATTCGGCCACACTGAATACAGGCAGTATGTTCTTCAATGCTGCTGATGTGCTCGATGCAAACCTATTCACGATCAACGGCCTGAGTTTAGCCGGAATCTCTGGCAGCAACGGATCCGTGCTCGGCGACTACTCTTTGGCCAACACGACCGCCAGCGTCGCCGCCAACATCACGCCCAAGCCGATCGTTATCAACGGACTGTTTGCCAATGACAAGATTTATGACGGCACAACGACGGCATCCATCGATTCCAGCGGTGTCAATTTCAGCGGCTTAGTCAGTGGCGACTCAGTCACAATCACGGGACTTGGCGGGACGTTCACAGACAAGAATGCTGGAACGGATAAGAACGTCAACGTTGTTGGGTCATTCACCGGAGCTGATGCCAGCAATTATTCGGCAAGCCTGCCATCCACGCTGATGGCTGACATTACACCCAAGGCGATCGCCACCAGCGGCATCATCAGTTTAGATCGAATCTACGACGGAACCATTTCTGCGGTTGTCGATACCAGCGGCGTCAGCTTCGACGGAATGGTTGCGGGTGACACGCTAACGATCGCGGATACCATTGGCACGTATGCTGACAAGAATGTCGGAACGGGCAAAACCGTTGCGCTTAGCGGATCGACTTACGGTGGAGCAGATGCAGGCAATTACAGCATTACCGGCCAGGTCAGCACCACGTCCGACGTCACGACCAAGGCATTGATCGTCGATCTGCAAGGGCAGGGCACGAAGATCTACGACGGAACAACAACGCTGGACTTCAGCGGCATCACACCAACACTGACCGGAATCATCGGTGGTGACTCTGTGACCGTGGTGGATGGAACGGTCACTGGTTTCAGCGACAAGAACGTCGGAACAAACAAGTCGGTCGATTACTCTGGATTCTCAATCACCGGCGCCGATGCATCCAACTATCAAGTCACAGTCGGCAGCGCCCCGAGCACCGCGGCGATCACCGCCAAGTCGGTTGTCATTTCAGGGCTGGCTGGAATTGATCAAGTCTACGACGGGACAACCAGGGTTTCCGTCGATCACAGTGGAGTGAACTTCGCGGGGATCGTTTCGGGTGATTCGCTAACCGCATCAGGGACAACTGGAAGCATGGCTGATCGCCACGTTGGTTCTGGCAAATCCATTTCGCTTTCCGGAACCACTTACGGCGGAACCGATGTCGGCAACTACACATTCACCGACCAATCCACCGCAAGCGTCAACATCACGCCCAAGGCCGTAACCGTCAGTGGCATCACCGCAGCTGGCAAAGTCTACGATGCAACGACGTCTGCTACAGTGAACGGATCGGGCGTTACTTTCAGCGGCTTGGTTTCAGGCGATGATTTATCTATCGACACGCTATCTGGGTCCTTCAACGACAAGAACGTCGCCGCAGGAAAAACGGTTAACCTCTCGGCGACTTACACGGGGACCGAAGCTGGTAACTATTCAATCACAGATCAGGCAACCGCGACGGCTGACATCACGCCCAAATCAATCATCGTCAGTGGTTTGTCCGCCGATAACCGAATCTACGACGGAACCACATCCGCAACCGTCGATCATTCGGGAGTTCTATTCAGCGGGATCATTTCTGGTGACGACCTGACCGCATCAGGAACCACCGGCGTCTTCAGCAACAGAAACGTGGCCAACGGAATCGCCGTCACGCTTAGTGGGACAACCTACGGCGGAACAGACGTCGGTAACTACTCGTTCACCGACCAAACCTTCGATACCGCCAACATCACTCCGAAGGCGATCGTCGTTTCGGGAATCACAGCTGCGAACAAAGTCTACGACGCACTCACGACAGCAACCGTTAGCGGTTCTGCCGTCACCTTTGATGGCATCGTCTCCGGCGATGACCTCGGCATCGACACGCTGTCTGGTTCATTCGCGGACAAGAACGTGGCGAATGGCAAAGCAGTGAATCTGGCTACGACTTACACCGGGGCTGACCTTGGCAACTATACCATCACAGACCAGGCAACAACGACAGCCAACATTACTCCAAAGGCAATTGTTGTGAGCGGTATTACTGCCGGGAACAAGGTCTACGATGGAACCATGACTGCGGCCATCGATGGATCTGGAGTCACCTTCGGGGGTCTCATTTCCGGCGACGATCTTTCCATCGATACACTCACCGGGCTGTTTACCGACAAGAACGCTGCGAACGGTAAGACGGTCAACCTTTCCACGACGTATACGGGAACCGATGTTGGCAACTACGCCATCACGAATCAGGCGACAACCACAGCTGACATCACAGCCAAGTCGATCGTTGTGAGTGGCTTGTCTGCTATCGACAAAATCTACGACGGCACAACTGGTGCAGCGGTTGACCATTCGAGCGTCATGTTTGGCGGCATTGTTTCAGGAGACGACCTGACCGCGACTGGCACAACTGGAACGTTCTCTAACAAGAACGTGGCAACCGGAAAAACCGTGACGTTGAACGGTACCAACTACGGTGGGGCGGATGTCGGCAACTACTCGTTCACTGACCAAACTTCCTCCACCGCAGATATAACTCCGAAAGCTATCGTCGTTACAGGCATTACAGCGGACAACAGAGTCTACGACGGAACAACTGCCGTCACGGTTGATGGTTCGGGTGTCATCTTCGGTGGAATCATCTCCGGAGACGACGTTGCCATCGACACACTCTCAGGCTTGTTCGGCGACAAGAATGTCGCCACCAACAAAACAGTCAACCTGGCCACAACCTACACCGGAACTGACTTCGGCAATTACGCCATCACAGACCAAACGACAACGACAGCCAACATCACTCCAAAAAGCATTGTCGTGAACGGCATTACTGCAGCGAACAAGGTCTACGATGGAACAACTGCTGTCATCGTTGATGGTTCCACAGTCACTTTTGGAGGCCTTATTTCCGGCGACGACGTTTCCATCGACACACTCTCAGGGCTGTTTAGCGACAAGAACGTCGCCAGCAACAAGTCGGTGAATTTGTCTACGACCTACACCGGAACCGATGTCGGCAACTACACCATCAACGATCAAGCATCCGCGGTTGCTGACGTCACACAGAAGGCGATTTTCATTACCGGGCTGGTCGCTAACGACAAAGTTTATGACGGTACGACAAACGGAACCATCAACCATTCCAACGTCGCCTTCAACGGAATCGTGAGCGGCGACGATCTCACAGCCTCCGGAACCATCGGAACATTCACCGACAAGAATGTCGCCACCAACAAGGCTGTCATTTTGAGCGGAACAACGTTCGGCGGAACCGATGTCGGCAACTACTCGTTCACCGATCAGACCTCATCAACCGCCAGCATCACTCCCAAGGCCATAACGGTCAATGGCATCACCGCAGCAGACAAAACCTACGATGGTAATACAACGGCAACCGTCGATGGCTCAGGTGTGAACTTTGACGGCTTGGTTTCCGGCGACGATCTTACGATCGACACGCTCTCTGGCCTGTTTACCGATAAGAATGTCGCCACCGACAAAACGGTGAACCTGTCCACGACCTACACTGGAACCGACGTCGGCAACTACACCATCGCAGATCAACCGACGACTAATGCCGACATCGCTCGATTGGGAAGCGTCATGTGGATTGGCGGACCGACAGGCGACTGGAGCGACCCCGCGAACTGGGCTGGCGGAGCAATCCCAGACCTTGGCAATGTCGCGAACGTGATCATCCCTAACGGAGTCACCCCACTATTTGACGACGGTGTTTCCGGGCCTGTGGATATTGATTCACTAACTGGTGGTAACTTGCAGGTCGATGGGGGCGTACTGAACGTCGCTGATGACGCTACGCTCAACAGCTACACACAAAATGATGGCGACTTCGAAGTGGGCGGGAGCAGCACATTCGAAACAGCCACAATCAACGATGGAAACATCAGTCTGCTGGGCGACGCCGAAGTGGATACGCTTTCCATCAATGGCGGCAGCATCCTCGTCGGCGGGAACCTCGAAGTTGGCGACATCACCGTCGGCAGTGAAGCATCCGTCTCATTTGGCGGACTCCAATCAAACGAGTTCATGAAACAGTCTGCAGAAGCTACATCCAGTTCCGTTCGAGATACCAATACTCGTTACACCGAGAAGCCAAGCGGGTTCCAGGCCTTTGTTGAACGCTTTAGTCCAGCATGGTTAAGAACGGCACTTCGATGGGCAGGTTTCTCAACTCGTTCAGGTCAGGTCTCAGCACCACAAGTCGACACCGCCGATGGGGAAACATTCATCCGTTCGAAAAGTGAACGATAACCAATCACCATCGAACTGGCCGCGGAGCGAGTTGGACGCGACAATGTCGCACCCACGCGTTCTCTTCGTTCCTGGTGCATACTCACGATCGCATGTTGCCAATTGGCAACATGTCGGACAAAAGCCACGTTGAATCGCAGATTCGATGTCAAAAACAACTATGAAAACTGATCGACAACGCTTGCCGGCGCTCATCGTGTAGATTTTCATAGAACGTTTTTGACACTCAGCGGTTCCGAAACTATGAGCCCAAAACTCGGTCGAGCCTTATTGCTGTTGGTTCTTGTCGCAACGCCAGTTGTGCAGTGGGTTGTGTACAGAAACTTTCCGCAAGTCGAAGTACCGTCGCAGGTCACCATCGTTGAGCTGGTGCCCGAAGAAGTTCCAGTCGAGGGCTGGCAGGAATCGGCAGACGAGACAGCTGAAGCGATTACGGATCTGGCCGCGAGTGGACGCATGGCCGAAGCCGTCGAACTCGCGAACTACGCATTGGCTCTTCCACGTCACCCAGACACCAACGATCCCTACAACTGGGGACACGCAACGTTGGCTCTTGATAGAATGCTCGCCGCGTTCGAAGCGAACGAACTTTGGGATGACGCCATCCGATTTTGTACGCGACCAAACGCCGTCAACATCGGCAATGCCTACGTAGAGAGCAGACGATTGAGGCTACTGGCGGCCGCCTTCGCCGCGAAACGGCAGCTCACATTCCGATCGCGTATCCTCAAGAAGCAGCTACTCGAAGTTCGGGAAGAACTCGATTTACGCGAAGACATCGATAAACATCACAACGAGATTTGTAGTCCTCAGGACGTTGTCGATGTCTATCCCGAAGAAAACGAGGCCGCTCGTGAACACATTGCGAATTCGGTCAAGCTCATCGATGCGTACGTTTTGGCAATGCGAGGCGAAACCGATTCTGCATTGAAAGCTGTCGAAGAAACCGACCTCTGCCCACTTCAGTACTCTCGACTGCTGGCCGCCTCTGGCAAGACGCAGATTGCCGGAAGTTTGTTGAGACAATTTCGCGACGATTCCCCTCACCGCGCGGCAATCCAGACCGCGCTGGTGGAGATTCTGTCCGCAGCAGGCGATGTCGGCGAAGTCGAAGGAACTTTGGCCGCACTCAACACAATGCTTGCTAGCTTTCCAGCGGACTCGCCACTGCGGAAACGAATTCAGCCAATTGTTGCATCCAGCTCGCTGCAAGAAGAATGGCACGGTATTCCTGTCTCCATGACCGAACAGGCTGAAGTCCTGACGGAATTGCAGACTGAGTTCCCATTACGATTCGATGCTCCAAACTTTGAGCTTACCGGAGTTGATGGAGAGAAGCGTTCGCTGCGAGAACGGCGTGGCCAGCCAACATTGGTCGTGTTCTACCTCGGCAAAGGATGCCTGCACTGCTCACGACAGCTAAAACATCTGGCTCCCGCTGCGAGCGACTTCGAAGACCTTGGCGTATCCATCGTTGGCATCAGCACCGACTCTGAGGTGGCTTTGACGAAATCATTCAAAGCGTACAACGGCCGCATTCCCTACCCACTGCTGGCGGACGTCCAGAAAGAAGCCTTCAAGAGCTACCGCTTGTTCCAGGATGGTGACGAAGAAGCCATGCACGGCACGTTCCTCGTCGATGCGGATGGTTCAATCCTCTGGCGAGATACCGGTGAAGAACCATTCATGGACATGGACTTCCTGCTTCGTGAAAGCAAACGACTGCTGGATTCCCGAAATCACCACACACCCTACGTCGCTGCAAACTAAGCCATCCGCATTGCAGTTTCCGTCGTTGGTTCCGAGACCCTGAGCGGCCAAGCAAAGTGAGCCGAGTCGGCGTAAGCCGCCGGGCCCGTCGCCCCCTATCCCACACCCATCAGTTCCAAGAACGTGTAATGGCAGGGTTTCGCCACGAAGGCCACATGCTTCGTTGAAGGTCTACCACGACGCGATATGATCTCCGCGTCATCTTGAAACGGAGAGAAACTGTGAGCGAATTCCGCACCGAACGCGATTCCATGGGTGAAGTTCAGGTCCCAGCCCAAGCCTACTACGGCGCCCAAACCCAACGTGCTGTTGAGAACTTTCCTGTCTCCGGATGGCAATTGCCACCCGCTCTCATCCATGCCATGGGCAAGGTGAAACATGCCTGTGCCATCGCAAATCGAGACATCGGCAAGCTAACCGGAACTGGCAAGAACCCGCTCGCCGACGAGCAGGTTACCGCCCTGATTGACGCAACACAGGAAGTCGCTGACGGCAAGCTGGACGACCAGTTCCCAATCGACGTGTTCCAGACTGGCTCCGGCACGTCCAGCAACATGAACGTCAACGAAGTCATCAGCAATCGCGCGGTTGAGATACTGGGCGGTGATCGGTTCGAAGCCAACAAACCGGTGCACCCCAACGACCACGTAAATATGGGGCAGAGCACAAACGATACGTTCCCAACGGCAATTCACGTTGCTGTTGCGACTGGCATCAAGTCAGACCTCATTCCCGCGCTGAAGCGGTTCCATGATGTGCTTGCCGGCAAGGCGGACGAATGGGACAAGATCATCAAGATTGGTCGAACACATTTGGCGGACGCAACGCCGCTTCGTCTTGGTCAGGAATTTGGTGGGTTCGCTCGGCAGATCGAACTTTCCATCTCGCGTGCTCATCGAGCGATGGAGGCGGTTCTCGAGTTGCCTGTCGGAGGAACCGCGGTTGGTTCTGGCATCAACACTCATCCGGAATTTGGCAAACGTGTCTCTGCAGTGCTGGCAGAAACCACGGGCGTTCCGTTCGTCGAAGCGGTCAACCACTTCGAAGCCAATGCGCAACGTGATGGACTTGTTGAATGCCACGCTGAATTGCGAACGATCGCGACAACACTGTTTAACGTCAGCAACAACATTCGCTGGTTAGGTGCCGGTCCACGCTGCGGCTACTACGAGGTCAAGATTCCGGACTTGCAGCCTGGTAGCAGTATCATGCCAGGCAAAGTGAACCCAGTGATGTGTGAGAGCATGATGCAGGTTTGCTGCCGAGTGATTGGTAACGACGCGGGTGTCACTATGGCAGGTGCAACCGGTGGTCAATTCCAGCTCAACATCATGATGCCAATGATGGGACAGACCACTCTGGAGAGCATCATGCTGCTAACCAACAGCACCGAATCGTTTGTCGATCTGTGTCTCGAAAAGCTGGAAGCCAACGAAGTAGCTTGCGAAGAGGCTGTTGAGAAGAGCCTGTCGATGGTCACCAGCTTGAACCCACACATCGGCTACGAAAAAGCCTCAGCCCTGGCAAAAGAAGCCTTCAAGTCCGGCAAGACAATTCGCGAGCTGTGCATCGAACAGGAAATCCTGCCGGAGGACGTCCTCAAAGAAGCACTCGACCCAATGCGAATGACTGAACCCCAATCCTAAGCGTAAGCGTTCCGCTTAACCGTGTGCGGCGGCGATGTTGACGATTTACGTCGGACACATCATCGCCGCATGAACGGTGTCCCTCTCGCCATCAAACCCATACAGACACTCTCCCGCCCGGAGAGGGTACCAGCGCAACAAAATCAACAGACACGGTCGTCCAAAAGGCTACCTCACCGGCACTCCGGCGACCCGCTTGAAGTGAAACGCGCCCTCGTTGAACGTTCCGTCTTTCTTCTTCATCGCGACCCAAACTTTCAGTGAACCATCTGCCTGCTGCGCGTACGTCAGGCCGCCGAAATAGGCCGTGTTCTTCTCGACTTTCACCAGAGGGAAGCTGACGAATTTGTCCTTCTTCTCCCAGCCGTCGAAGTTTGGGTTGAAGTGTTTAAGCCGTAAGACAACGCCACCATCAGCATCTTTTTGAAGCATGCAGAATTCGGTGAAGACGAGCTTCTTCTCTTTCACCATTCGAAATGTGCCGAGCATGCAATCGCCCGCCGGCGCTGTCCACATTTCGTCGCACTTTGCTCCAAGGCCGGTGCCCGACCAAGCCCCCTGCAGAAACTTGAACTGTGAAAGTTCAGCTTTCGCAGGCTTCGCATCAGTCGTGACTTTCAGGGTATGCTCGGTCAGCTTCTCCTGTGCTGTCAGAGGAGTCACGCACACCAAAATCAAAGTTGCAAACTGCATGTCGCCGCCTTTCGTTAGGAAAACTGAAACAGAGCGATTCAACACCCGGCATTGACCACGTTTTGAATCTGCAGTGGACGAGGCAACCAGTCCCTACACCAGGTAGACCAAGCGGGACTCATCGCTTCGTCCACTACGTTGGATTCAGCACTCTGCACAGCAGGATGACGAAGTCAAACCGGTAGAAGGGACAAGCAATCCCTACTTTTTGTCGGAAACATCAGCGTAGCGGAAATCCAGCTGAATGTGATCACGATCAAGCGGCTGGCCGTCAACTTCGATGTATGGATACACGAAGTAATTGAGCGGCGGACCAGCCTGCTTTGGTTCCAACACAATGTCGCGGCCAATGCTGAAGCCAACTCTATTCTCAGTCAGGTTTCCGAAGTAGTAATCCTTCATCTCCGGATGCTTGTCCGCTTCCGAGATGTCGACTGGAATCCAACCGCGATCGTCTGTGTAGAACATCGCCCAGCAGTGGTAACCGCCGATGGAACCGGTTCCGCGTTCTTCTGGAAGAGGGAACCCGATCTCAAACCGAGCGGGAACATTCTTCGCTCGAGCCCACGAGATAAACAGACTGTGGAAGTCAGTGCAGTTGCCGGTCTTGCTATCACAAACCCAAGCGACATCGCCGTTGCCATATCCGGGCTTCGACTTGTCGTAGGTGACGTGGTCGTCCACAGCCTCATACAGCGTTCGAGCAATCTCGATTGAACTTTCGGTGAACGCGGTCCCTTCCAACAGTTCCAGTTGTGGGCCTGTGCCAACTGGAACCTTTTGGTTCGGTGCGAGGAACAGTTGGCGATCTTTGTCGGCAAGCTGTTCACGGTCGGTCGCCTCAAGTCGGTTCACTTCCTGTCGCTCGATATTCCAAATCGCGCTGAAGGAAAGTAGCCCCGTGTCCGCGGCTTTGGTTTCGAAGTACAGCATCTGATTGCCGTACTTTGATTCGGTTCGCAATTCACCAACAGCAGGGAACACCGTCTGTACGGGACCGACGGTTTGGTGCTTGTTTGATTGCGGAACCGGAATCCAAACGCGAACTTTCGATCCGGGCTTCAGGTCTGTCAGCGTGGCTCCGTAAGTCAGGTCGAACTCTCGAACTGATGGACCAGCTTCAGCATCTGACGCAGCGACCCGCGCGCGGGGCTGTGTTGTGTTCTTGCCGGTTGGCAGAACAGCACCAATGATCACAGCGATGGCAACAAAGAACAAACAGACGACAGCACGTTGCACGGCAGGACTCGCTTGGCGTTAGCCAGAGGAAAAGTTACTCAGCAGCGGCAGCCGCTTTGCGTTCAGCAACGTCTTTCTCTCGCTCTTCAATCGCTTTGACAGCGTACAGGCGTGTCTTCAGCTGACGCAGGTTTGCATCAAGGTGACGCCACTTTGGTTCTTTCTTGCGTTTGTCTGCAGCGACACCGCGTTCGTCGAGTGTCTTTTCCCACGCAGCAAGGTCTTCCTGTGCGGTGGTGATTTGGCGTTCCAGCTGTGGTCGTTTAAGAGGCATGACTAACTCTGTTTGTTGGTCGTTATTTTCGGGCGAAAGAGCCGAATTTTCGAACCGGGTAGTGTACGGAGCAGGCCGAGAATTGGCCACTCAATTTACTTCGGTCGATGAAATCCCGCGAAATCAACGTTTCCGGGCCCGTTCGCAACAACATTCTGACTCAGATCAGAGCCACAACAACGGCTGTTACCAGAACAATAGCGCCTGAAAGTCGCATTAGCATGACCGGGCGAGGCAGTGAACCTTCGTTCGTCTTCAGCCATCCAGCCAACATCCACGCCAAAACAACGCCCCACAATCCACGCAACGAATAGACGATATTCACCCGTGCAGCATCGCCGTAGGTTGCGAGGCCATAGCTAATGCTCAGCGATTGAATGCCCATGAGGGCCGTTCCGGCCAGCATCCAGGGCAAAGCGTTCATGTCTCGTAAGCGTTTCGGTCCATCGACCCACGGCAGCAGGCCGAAGGAGATCACCAGCGCGCTGAGGAATACGACGGGCAGGAACTGAGAACTTTGGTATTCGCCCAGCGATCCAACATCCCAGCCGTTTCGAGCCATTGTCAGCTGAACATCAAACATCGATAGCGACAAGGCCGCCAGCGAAGCCAGCCCGATGGTCAACCATCGATTCCTCGCTTCTGTGTTCCCGCCGCTCGCTTGAACCAATCCGATTCCAACCGAAGCCAACGCAGCAGCAAACCAGACTCGCCCGCTGACAGGGCTACCGGAAAGTAAGCTCGTCAACAACGCGACAATGAGAACCTTCAATCCCAGCACCGGCGTCGCTACAGAGACGTCACCGCTTTGAAACGCGAGGTAGGTCAGGATCTGTCCGACCACAAAAAGCCCGCCGACAATGGCCGCAGTTCCCCATGCCGCGACCGGAACAATGTCGCCGCGAATCACCGGCCCCGCGCTGCAAAAGATTGCCAGCCAAACGTTGCCAAGAAACACGGCCGTCCACGGGCTCGCACCTTTGCCAATGGCCTGCTTCGCCAGCGTAATGCCAAACACGAAGGCCACGCTTGAGAACAACGGGAAGACCAGGTGGAACACGAATCACTCACGCGAAAGAGTTATGCCGTACAGAAAACTGAGGCGACCACGATTCGCCGTCCATCCGGCGCGAGCGTGTTTTGGTCTGGCAGTTGCAGGTTCTCAGATCGCTCGGAGAATAGAACAAACCCGCCGACACCGTTAGTCACCTCGCGCTCAAGTGATTTCATGAACCGACTTCGTCCTGCTGCCGATCGACATCCTCTTCGCATCGCAGCGGTCGTGTTCTGCTTGATTTCTCTGCCTGCAATCGGGTTCGGCCAGGAAGCAGCTTCGCTCTTGAAGTGGAAAGAAATGGAGCAATCGCTGCCCGACGAACTTGGTGTCGCTGGTCCTTTTGCTGGCGTTCATAACGATGCCTTGATCGTCGCTGGTGGAGCGAACTTTCCAAAGCCAGTCTGGGAAACGAACAAGCATTGGCGCGACAAGGTCTACGTGCTGTGGACGAAACCAGGTCAGCCTCTGCAGTGGAAGGAATGCGACCCCTTACCACAACCGCTGGCCTACGGGGCGGCGGTTTCGACGAAAGAAGGCGTGTTGTGCATGGGCGGAAGCAAAGCCGACCCAACGGTTCCGGATTCCGAAGAGGTGTTCGCCGACGTGTTCCTCCTGCAATGGGACCGGAAGACACAAACATGCTTAAGAACCAAGTACCCATCGCTGCCCGAACCCATTGCGTACGGTTATGCTGCGCTCATTGGCGAAACGATTTACCTCGCCTGTGGCCAAACCACTCGGCAACTCGGCAGCGCGACGAATCGTGTTTGGTCTTATGACATGACAAGTGGGGCCGACGGCGAATGGAAGATGGTCAAGTCGTTGCCGGGCCCGACGCGTGCGTTCAACATGACGGTTCATCAACACAATGGCTACAACGATGCGTTGTACGTGCTGAGCGGTCGTCGTCAGAACGGCGAAGAGGTTGAGTTTCTCAAAGACGTTTGGGAATACACACCAGCTACCGATTCGTGGCGACAACGCAAAGACTTGCCCACATCAATGATGGCTGGAACGGCGATTGACTACGGCCAGAGTCACATTTTCGTTCTGAGTGGAGCCGACGGCTCTTTCTGGGGTCGAGCGAACGAACTGAAAGACGACCATCCCGGGTTCCCCAAAAAATCGTACGCATACCACACCATCACAGACACCTGGATTGATGCTGGAGAGACACCGGCAAATCACGTCACAACGATCGCCGTAAAGTGGGGCGAGTCGATTGTCGTACCCAGCGGCGAAATCCGCCCGCGTGTTCGCTCTCCAAAGTTGTGGCGGGTGACTCCGAACAAATCACAACGCGATTTTGGCACGGTCAACTACATCGTGCTGTTCGGGTATCTTGCGGCGATGGTCGGTGTCGGTTTGTACTTCGCAAAGAAGAACACAAACACGGACGCATTCTTTCGAGGCGGAAAATCGATTCCGTGGTGGGCCGCTGGCTGCAGCATTTTCGCAACGATGCTTAGCTCGCTGACTTACACCGGAGTTCCCGCAAAAGCCTACGCTCAGGATTGGGTGTACGCTGTCGGGAACGCGATGATCCCACTGGTCGCCATTCTTGCGGTGTTCGTTGCGCTGCCATTCTTTCGACGCATCGATGCAACCAGCGCGTACGAGTACTTGGAGAAACGATTTAGTCGTCCGGTCAGGTGGTTCGGAAGTTTAAGCTTCACAATCTTCCATATCTTTCGCATGGCGGTTGTGATGTCGCTGACCGGGCTGGCTCTTTCTGTCGCCACACCACTCACGCCAACACAGTCGGTTCAATTAATGGGACTGCTTAGCATCGTCTACTGCGCGACGGGCGGAATTGAGGCGGTGATCTGGACAGACACCATTCAAACCGTGGTTCTGCTGGGCGGCGCGATTGTTGCGTTTGTATTGCTGATGGGTGGAGTCGATGGCGGCTTCAGTGGGTTCGTTTCGACAGCGACAGAATCAAACAAGTTCAACATCGCAAACCTGCATTGGGATGCTACTGACAAACAGATCGCTTTGTGGGTCATTATCGCTGGCGGGATTGCTCAGAACATTTCGTCGTACACAGCAGACCAGGCAGTGGTTCAACGCTACATGACAACGTCCGACGAAAAGCTCGCCGCGCGGTCCATTTGGACGAATGCACTGCTGACGATACCTGCAACGCTGTTATTCTTTGGCATGGGCACTGCCCTGTTTGCGTTCTACCAAACGAACCCGGACAAGCTGGATCCGGCCATTACCACCGATCAGGTCTTCCCACTGTTTATCGCAAGAGAGATGCCAGTCGGCCTGGCGGGATTGATGGTTGCTGGCATCTTCGCCGCCGCACAATCGACGGTTTCGACCAGCATGAATTCAACCGCAACCACCATCGTCACCGACTTTCTGCGTCCGCTCTCCGTCTTCAATTCTGATCGAGCCTATCTGAATGCGGGACGGGTCTTCACCGTGATCATTGGCGTGCTGGGAACACTGTTGGGACTGATGTTTGTTAGTCCGGAGATCAAATCCCTGTTCGATGAGTTCATCAAAGTCATCGGCTTGTTTATGGGAGTTCTGGGCGGCCTGTTTGTCCTTGGCGCGCTGACAACTCGAGCGACCGGAACGGGTGCGTTAATTGGAGCTATCGTTGGTGCGGCGGTTATGTTCTGCCTTTGGAAGTTCACCGCGATCAATGGGTATCTCTACACCGCCGCAGGTATCACAACCTGCTTCGTCGTCGGCTACATCACCAGCTTCGGTTCCGCGCAGAGTAAGGACCTGACTGGACTTACGGTGTATTCCATGTCTGCCGACGTCGGTCTCTGACAATGTGGTTTCGGTCGTTTGTCAAAGTTGATCGGTTGTAACGCCAGCCACTGCGCAACCGTTGCCGCCCGAACATGATTTGGTGGCTTGAAAATCGATCTCGAAAAATGACCGATCTGCTGTCAGGAACTTTGTGGCTTCCTGGTTTCATGTGTGCCGGACGCAGTTTGTCTTCCGGGTTCACCCACCCAGAACCCGAGATTCGATCTGCCTCTCCCGCAGGTTTGGACAGGCGCGCCCCCGGGCCGGGGCGCGCCTTTCCCTTCCCAACCTGTACCGGAAGAAACGGAACGCTTTCATGTCGCTCAGGGTTGAGCAATCCAATTGCAAAAACCGCGGGCCAACACAATGCGAGCGCAACGATTTTCGACGAACGTCTTCCTCGGCTCGAAGCTCCTAACAAAGAAGCGCCGCGGGAGGCAGCACAGTCGAGAATCGTGCATCACCGAGAGTCTTGAGCTTCGAACATTGCTGACTGCTGGTGCCTGCGGGCATGCGGATAGCCACGATCATGACGTGGACCTGGATTCTGATTCCGACCACGACGGTCATGTTCATAGTCACGACGATCAGACTCATGATCATGAACACGCTTATGATTGTGAGTGTCAGTGCCAACATTGTCTGGGACATGCACACCCTCTCTACGCAGAGGGCACCGATCCCAGCTACATGGACGAGCACCCCGATTTGCTGCAGGAGGAAGGGAGCTCTAACAATTTTCGAACCAGCTCTCGCTGGCAGCTAACGGCGAATCAAAGTGGTTTTAGCGACGGTGATGCCACGGTCTTAACGTGGTCGATCGTCGCGGATGGAACCGGAATCCCGGGCTACAACGGCGAACCAGAATCCGACAGTGACCTGATCGCTCGGTTGGAAGAGATCTTCGGTTCCACTGGCGATAACGATTCCGACTTCACCGACGAACCGTGGTTCCCATACTTCGACGACATGTTTGAACGATGGGAAGATATTTCCGGCCTGACCTTCGACTACGAACCTGCGGACGACGGCGTCGATATCGGAACGAGTCGCGGATCGCTGGGGGTTCGATCGGACATTCGAATCGGCGGTCACCCGATCGACGGTAACAGCAACGTCCTGGCATATGCGTTCAGCCCAAACACGGGCGATGTCGTCATCGACACGAATGATTCAACCTTAGCCAGTACATCGAACGACTACATCAACTTCCGTAACGTGATGGCTCACGAGGTGGGGCATTCCATCGGCATCTCGCATGTCGAATCCAGCAATGCAAATTTCCTGCTGGAACCGTTTCTCGCTACGTCGTTCGATGGGCCACAGTTTGACGACATCCTTGCATCGCATCGATTGTATGGAGATGCGTTGGAAGTGGGCGATAACGACACTGCAGCCAATGCAACCGCACTGGGAACGCTAACAGAAGGTTCTTCCATCTCGATCGGGACTGATGGTGACGCGACGAGTGTGGCCGTTGACGACACTGATTTTGTTTCCATCGATGACGATAGCGATATCGACTATTTCAGTTTTGATGCACCAGTGGCCGGGTTCGTTGATGTCACGCTGACACCTCAAGGGCCAACGTATAACGAAGGCCCGCAAGGCGGTTCGCAATCCTCTTTTGACGCGAGCGCTCAAAGTGACCTTGAGCTCAAGTTCTACGATACGGATGGAACCACCCTGCTGGCTTCGGCCAGTTCAACAACAGCGGGCAATGCCGAAACATTGACGGTACCGTTGCCGAGTTCAGGAACGTTTTTTTTCGTGTAGAAGGGGCAGATAACGCGGCTCAGATGTATCAGTTGGATTTAGAACTGACGGACTTCCCGTATCTGGCAATTGCTAATAGCTCGGGGTCTGAAGCATCCGAGATCGCGGAATTCGTCGTAGGGATGGATAGCAACGCGACGACGCTTGTGACGTTCGATTATTCCGTGGTTCACGGCACCACCGAATCAGAAGACTTCGTTACGACAAACGGTTCTGGCTCGATCGCAGTTGGAGAGAACCAGACAACCATTAGTCTCGCGATTGCTGATGACGCTCTTGTTGACACTGGAGAATCGTTTCAGGTTTCAATTTCGAACCTCTCCGGAGCAAACCTCGCCGACGGCATGGGCAACGCCACGATACAAGATAACGATACAGCCAAGCTAACCGTTACCATACCAGTCGCCAGCATGTCAGAAGATGACGACTCTGTTTCGGCCACCGTCTTTCGCAATACTGAAGACGTTTCAGGTTCGCTGGTAGTTAGTCTTGGCAGCGATGATTCTACGGAAGCGACGGTGCCTGCCACTGTGACGATTCCAGCCGGACAGTCGAGCACCACATTCAGCCTTGCGTCGGTAGAGGACGATCTGTTCGATGGAACAATCAGCGTTGCCATCAGTGCGGCTGCAGACGGGTTTGTTGGTGGTACAGAGACGGTGGACATCGTGAACAGTGACGATCTCCGACTGGACCTTGTTGTTGAGTCGGATTCGATCTCAGAATCGGCTGGAACCACAAACGCCACTGTTTCGCACAACAACGCCGACACAACGTCAGCTGTGGTTGTCGCAATTTCAATCTCTGATGAATCCGAATTGAGTGCTCCAACCACGGTCACAATCCCGTCGGGAAGCAGTTCGTTTACCTTCACTTTGACAGGTGTGGATGATCCGGAGGTCGACGGCGATCAGACAGCTACGGTTTCAGCCACCAGCAACGCGCACACTGCTGGCTCGATCGATGTCGAGGTGACCGATGACGACATTATCGAAACCAGCGTGCTGATAAGTAGTGGGTCCTTATTCATTCAGGACATTGCCGGAGCCGACAGCAACGATGCCCTGACAATGCAGGTTTCGGGTGACGATTTAGTCATCACAGATACGAACCACAACATCCTTGCGACTAACGGCGTAACGCAAGTTGCCTGGAACTCAGTAAGCGTTCCCATCTCTGCAATCACTGACACAATTTTCCTTGATACACTCGGTGGCGACGACTCCATTTCAATCGGACCCATCAGCAACAGCGTGAATGCCGACGTCGTTGTTGATGGCGGTGAGGGAACCGACACGCTGGATGTTGATGGTGCTATCGATTTGCCGGGAACACATCTCGACCTCTACGCAGAAACTATTTCGGTGAATGCGGCGATCTCAACAGACGGTGGGTTTGCAAGCTTTGACGCAGAATCGAACGTTCAGATTGGTGCTGCCGTGAATACGGAAGGCGGTTTTATCTTTGTCGTTGCGGATAGTGATGCTGATACGGCCGGAGGCCTCACAATCACGGCCAATGGCAGCCTTGTCTCTGACGGAGAGACCATTGATATCTTTGCTGGTTCCTTCGATCTCAGTGGTTCCATCGACGCGGGCTCAGGTACGGTGTCGCTCAGCGCGTCGACGACTGAGGATCGCTTATGGCTCGGTTCCACCGATTCCCATCTGATGGTAACCGACACAGAGCTGGACCAAATTTCGGCTGAGTTAATCAGGATTGGAAGTTCAGCAGCACCAGTCGGAATCGCGTCAAGCATCAGTCCTGCGAACAGTAGCAACCTGCGAATTGACGCATCGACACTGATCACATCACACGCCTTGAACACAATTGAAGTCTCGACACTGACGCTGATCACTACCGATGGCAT
The DNA here is from genome assembly GCA_045105495.1 of Planctomycetaceae bacterium. Classification (GTDB taxonomy): domain Bacteria; phylum Planctomycetota; class Planctomycetia; order Planctomycetales; family Planctomycetaceae; genus CAYNWT01. Next base: position 10,369 of record JBGCDN010000141.1, on the reverse strand, counting down.
TGGGACATCGGCCGCCCCTGTCGGCGTGAACACAAACAGTCTCTCAATGGCGATTTCCGGAGATGCCTCAGCGCATGTCGCGGAAACTGACACGACAGAACTTGTCGTAGCCAATAGCGCTGGTGGCACCATTCAGCTAACTGGTGGCAGCTTTGAAATACTTGACGAAACACCCACAAGCCTGCACTTCAGCGGCACCGCAACCGCCAGCCCCAAGAACAGTACCGGGCTTGCTTCAGTCCAAGGCGATCTGACGTTCGAGAGTAATGCCACATTCTCCATCGGCATCGCTGGCACAACCGCCGGAGCTGCCACTGGTGGTCATGGAAAGCTAACAGCGGCCAACAGCGTCACGCTGGACAATGCTCCAACGCTCACCTGGTCTGTCCTTGACGGGTTCGTGCCGACGCCGGGCGACACCTTCGTCGTCATAAAGAATGAAGGCTTCAACCCAGTCGCTGGCACTTTCGATGGCATGGAAGAAGGAGAACAAATTGAGAACTTCCTGGACAGCGGACTCGATGCCATTGTTTCCTACGCTGCTGGTGATGGAAACGACATCGCGATCACTGTTCAGGCTCCAAAGGTTTCTCTTTCATTAAGTCATTCTGTGGGCACCGAAACCGACGAGACTCAGATTACAGTCACAGCTTCGACAACTGCCGCCGTATCAGGCGATCAGACTGTCGCCGTTTCAGTCAGCGGCAGCGGGATCGATGGAAACGACTTTTCGCTGTCCGACACGACGATCACAATCCCTGATGGCCAGACAGAAGGAACCGTCACTCTTACGATTTCCGACGATGCTTATATCGAAGACGTCGAAACGTTAACCGTACAGCTCGCATCGCCAACCGACGGTATGCAACTTGGTGAAAGCATCCAGCAAGACGTCGAGATTACCAGCGACGATTTCGCAGGCTTTTCGTGGTCTACCGCTGCTTTGACAGTTAGTGAGACAGGTACATCTCAGTCAATTAGCGTCGTTCTTGATTCCCAGCCCATCGACGATGTGGTCATTACTGCGAACCTCGACGACGAAACCGAAGCCGAGATCGATCTCACGCGACTAACGTTCTCTACCGAGAATTGGAATACACCCCAAACGCTTACCGCTACAGGTCTGGACGATAGCGTTGCCGATGGTGGGCAACTTCAGTCGCTGGTTTTCGCCATCGATATTGATGAATCAGATACTGACTTCACCGAGCTGAGTCCGAAATCTGCCAACGTCTTCACAAGCGATGACGAGTCCGCAACCTTCAGTGTCGTTGAGTCGCACGACCGCTCACGTGTGCTTGAGAATGGGCCAACCGACACCTTACTCGTGTCACTCGATAGCCAGCCACTCGGCGCCGTGTTCCTGACAATTGTCAACGGTGACACAAGCGAAATCAGCCTCGACGTGACGACACTCGAGTTCACTCCGGAGAACTGGGATCTACAACAGGTTGTCACCATTACCGCAGTCAATGATTCAGAAGAAGACGGAGTTTCGACGTCGAATGTTGAGACAAGAGTCGATATCGAGTCTTCACATTCTGCGTTTCAGCAGGCTCCGATTTCCAACATCGATGTCCTGGCGATCGACGATGACGGTGCCGTATCTGTTTCCGGCGACATCTTGAGAGTCGACGGCACAGATGAAGCAGACGCTGTTCTCATTCAACAGTCCGGTGATGAAGTTCTCATCAGCTTCAACCAAGAACCATTCATCTTTTATGAGGACGAATTCGACGTCGTCTCAGTGGTTGGAGGATCTGGCGACGACATTGTGGAAGCCGAAGGAATCGCCGCCGCAATCTCGTTTAACGGCGGCGCCGGAGACGATTCAATCCTCGCCGGGTCTGGTGACGACACGCTGCGTGGCGGAGGCGGAAACGACACACTGCGTGGAAGTCTCGGAAACGAATTCATCAACGGCGGAAGTGGCGCAGACAGTCTTCGAGGTGAATCCGGCGATGACACGATCGAGGGGCAAAATGGCCCTGACAAAGTGCTTGGCGGTAACGGCAATGACAGCCTGTCCGGTGGCGAGGGCACTGATACAGTCAACGCAGGCAGCGGCAACGACGCTGCCAACGGTGGCAGCGGAGACGATTCCATTATCGGCGGCAACGGCGACGACACTCTGGGGGCGGGTTCCGGCAACGACACAATTTCTGGCGACTCAGGCGACGATGTTGTTCAAGGAGGAAACGGCGCGGATGTGATTTCGGGTGGCGGCGGGGCGGATCTTCTCCTCGGGCAAAACGGAGCCGACTCGATTGTTGGGGACGATGATCGAGACGTTCTGTTTGGAGGAAAGGGCAACGACAACCTCAGCGGCGGATCGGGCAACGACATTCTGATTGCCGGGTACACTACACTCGACATCACTGCACTATTGACAATCGTGGAAGAATGGGACTCGGCCCGAAACTACGATCAACGAGTAGAAAATGTCGTGGGTGAAGGTGACGGCGACCGTTTCAATACAGCGTTCCTGATCGGTTCAGCATCGCCCAATACGCAAACGGTCTTTGACGACGAACGCTCCGACAACCTCACGGGTGACGGCGCGTACGATATGTTCTTCGCAAACATCGACCTCGATGACCTGCCCGAAGATCAACTCTCGCGCGAGACGGTCCGCACCTTTTAATCGTAGATGAACGGTCTAAGCCGCCACTAATAACCTCGCAATCACAATCGAGTCGCCAATTTTCCTGTCGATCGTTTTCCGTTACCTGGACAGGCAAAATTCGAGATCGCAATCACCTACACTAATAGACGTACCTCTACTTCTCTCGCTTCCTTGGAAGGAACGCCAGCGACGTTTGGATTGAGTAGTTACAGGTGCAGCCGGAACTGGCTTCTGGAATCAACAGTAGACCGCCTGCCGGGATCATGTTGATCCAACATCCGGGACGTGTTGACGACGTGACTTTGCGGTACTCGCCGGTTTCCAGATCGAACAACGTGGGGTTCGACTGACGAAAATAGAACGTCGATGCTGATGCGGAAACGGTTCCACACCCACGACGATGCTTCTTTGCCCAGGCAAAGTCTTTCAGCGGCGTTCCATCTGCCAATTTGTAGGCGAACGGTTCGCAGTACAACGTGTCACCGACGATCACTGGGTGGTGATCCTGTTCACCATGGTCGCCGCCAATCTTTGTGCCCTGCTTCTGAGTCGTCTTCCAGAGGATCTCGCCGTTGTTTGAATCCAGCACATAGACATCATAAAGAACCGTCGCGGTCTTCTTGTCTTTACCACTATTTCGCGAACCAACAACAATCAGTTTTCCATCCGCAAACGCACAGTGAATGTTGTGTTCTAACTTGTCTAGCCCGATATCCACCGACCACGCGACACTACCGCCGCTTCGATTGATGGCCGTCACTCGCGAGCCTTCAGAGAAAATCTGCGTTGGCAATACGCGCCCATTTTCCACATCACGAGTTTTCGGATTGGTGCTCTCAACGGCGAACACTTTGTTGTCGCTTACGGTCAGGCTGGCATTCACCACAACGCCGTTGGCGGGCAGGTACTCCCACTGCGAATCACCTTCACCGCGCTGGAAGACCCGATCGCTGGTGACCAATGGGCGAGCGTCCCAAAACGTGCCTTCGTTAATTGCGTCCAAGCCATAGTCCCGACGAATCGCGCCCGGCTTACTGCTGGTTCCGACGATGCCCGTTTCGTCAACGCCAAGATAACCCCACTCGTAGTTTTCCCCCGGCGCTTTGATCTGCTTTCTAATCTCGCCTGTCTGGGCATCCAAAACTAAACACTCACCCTTAGCCGCGACATACACTTCGTCACCGGCGGCGGCCAAGTAACTGCTGTCGCGAAACGCACCGATGCGACGCGAGTTCGGAATCGCCCGATTCCAAAGCGGCGTACCGTTGTAGGCATCGACACCAATCACCCGGTTGTTACCTGGAACGAATAGCCGTCCGCTCTTCCAAACAGGTGCCACCGTACGGTGATGACGATCCAGCATTTGTTGTGGGCCGGGCTTGCCGAACCACTGCAAATCGAACTCGGAACCAACGTGCTGGTCGTCACTGCAAACCGTGTTGGCTGGGTTCGCGTACATGTGAGTCCATTCCCCAGTCCCCTCCAGCGAGCCGCGTTCCCATGAGCCGCCTTCGGCCAGCGAACACAATGCAACGCCGCCCAGCGGCCGGGTAACTCGCTTCATCTCTTTGGTCAAAGTCGCAGCTTTACCATGCAGGAATCGTTCGTCGATCACCACGTTGAACAAATAGTCTGTGTACGGCAAATCCTCAGTCGCCTTGCCGGCATGAACCGTGACTCGCTGCTGCAGATTCTCAGCCACAACCGCTGCTCGTGTTGAGCGGACCTGTTCCGTCTTCGATTGAAGACACACAATCTGAAGCTTCGTGGCTCGCGCCAGAGGTATGGCCAGTTCGTCTGTCCCGTTGAGAACCAGCGCGTAGCCGCGTTGATCGCGAAATCGCTCAATGCACTGCCGAACCGATTCGGATGGCAGCTTTGCTTCGGCGGCGACCACAGTTCGATGCGTCTTGGTTTCCGTTGGCTTCGAACTGAACCCGTAAATCCGTCCGGCGTCCGTGCTGACAAACAATCGGTTCCCAACGATCGCCATCGACCAAACTTTGCCATCCACTTTGTGATGCCAAACCTGCTTGCCGTCTTCAACTCGAAACGCAGCGACTTCGCCATCGCCACCCCCGATTCGCAGATTCTTTGAACCGATAAACACATCGCGAAATCGTTCGGGAATAGCAGCAAGTTCCTGTCCGACTCCTTTGCCGGTTCGTTTCAGTTTCGAAATAAACTTCCCAGCCGGATCGCGCCCCGTTGCCACGTACAGCTGTCCGGATCGTCTGGCCAGATATCCCTGAGCCGAAATTTCCAGCTTCGATTCCGCCAGTCGCTTGCCGGTTTCGACATCGACAGCCACCTGATAGACGCCCTGTTGTGGAAACAAACCCGCACAGAAATAGGCGATGCCTTCGTCGACCAAAACGCCCGTTCGAATTGGCCAGACGCTAAGAATGCGTTCGTTGCCAGGCACGCGCCGGTCTTCATCAACGGCGCGATGCTTCCACAACAGGCGACCGTCTTCCGTCGATAGACAATAGACATGGCCGTCATCTGAACCGACCAGCAATCGGTTCTCTGCGACTGTTGGCGAGAGTCGAACCGGGCCTTCCGTGGTGAAGTTCCAAAGCTTGTCGCCGGTCACCGCGTTCAAACAGTACACGGTATCGTCGCTGGAAGAACCAAAGAACACACGCCCGCCAGCGCTCACAAGATGGCTCGCGCGATCGTAGACAACGCGGGCTTTCAGGTTGAACTTCTTATGCCAGAAGTCCTGGTTGGCCGGCGCAGGCCACGCCGGGCTTGGTGGCGTTGGCTGTTCGAACACCCAATTCAAGTGCAGCGGCGTTTCCACGTTGGATGTCACAAGCCCGGTTCGCTGATTGTCTCGTAGATGCGTCGGCCAATCGGCTACCTCCGGATGCTGCGCGATGATGTCGGGGAAGAACTTCTGCCGCGCACGAAACTCCCCCGCAACATCCTTTTCACTCAGCGCGCGGTTCCAGATGCTGACTTGTTCAACTGCACCTTTCAGCGCGTAGTATTCGTTTTCGTCTTCATAGGCCCCAATCACAAACGGCCCCTTGGGCGCGTACTGAATTGGTCCTGACTGAGCTGTCGATTTCGCCGCAAGACGACCGTCAACGTACAGTCGCATTTCTGAACCGTCGTACGTGCCTGTGACCTGATACCAGTAGCCCGGTTCGAACATGCGGGTGCTAGTGAGATACGTCAGCTTGCCTGACTTTTTCGTGGCGACCGCAAAACAGAATGCAGAATTGCGAAAGCCGAGCAGCCATCCACGTTCGAACGCGCCGTTGTCCTGCATGCAGCCAACAATGCCACCCCACTCCATCGTCTTATCAACGCGTACCCACGCTTCTACGGTCAATGCTTCCTGTGGCAGGCCTGTTACTGTCGGATCCAACCCGTCTGCGGCGTCACGAACAACAACTCGGTTCTTAACCTTCGCATCGCCAGTCAATTCGAGCCCGCGTGGAGCTTCGCGGCTAAACGTCGGCCTGCCACTGAGATTCGCGGGCAGCCCATCGGTCGCATTGGCAAACGTACCGCGTTCTTGTGTCGCTGGATTGAACTGCCATCGATGCACTAACGACGCGTCACTTTGCGAGAACGCAATGACCGGAAACAGCAGCAGCAAGCCGCCCAGCAATTTCACTTGGCGAAGAAGCAGACTGCTGGGATTTGATCGCCGGAGAATTTCTTGCTGCGAGCACATTTTGGGAAGCCATCTTCAAGAGGGTTAGAACAACGCTACGTGTCAGGCTGATGCGCTATCGAGGGTTGTCTGGCATCTTCTTTTTTGGATTGTCTTGCATGTCCGGCTTCTTCTTACCCGCTGCGTCTCCGGGTTCACGCTTCGGAGGTTGAAAGTCTTTTGCCCACGACTTCATGATTCCCTGACACTCGGCTGTTCCATAGTTCGCCAGCTTGTCCGCCTTGATGATTCGTCGGCAGATATCGCCAACCTGTCCGCGAGCAACCGGGTTCTTCGCGACATAGTTCTCAATCTTCTTAGCGGCTGCAATCGTTTGCTCAACCGTGTTCGTTTTCTGAATGAATGGCTGCAGCAACGGACGCAAATTGGGATCCTGCGATTGGCCGGCCCCCCCGGTCCTTCTCTGACGCATACCCGCCACGCGAGTAATATCCGGCACCTTCTTCACACCGAGAACCTTCGCCAGTGCAGCGGCAATCTTCGGTCCATCGACTTTCAAGCTTGGCTGAGTCAAAGCGAAGTTGGCAACAACCTTCTGCTTGTCGGTCACCAGCACTGTGGTCAGGACATTTCGGTTCAGACCATAAGCCCCCGGTCCATCAGAACCATCCGTAGACACACCAACCAGCGCGGTCTTTCCCATCAATCGTTGGATATTCTGGACCTGCTTTTCAATTGCGGGTGGGTCATCGCTCAGGAAGACAACCACGGTTTTCAGCTTGTCAGCCTTCCCGACAAATTCAGACACGCGAGCAATCTCTCGTGTCAGCTGAAAACTCGGACGTGTGAGCTTGTGGAAGAAAACAATCTGCAACGGCCCACTTCCGTAGCGTTTCACAAGATCGACAGGCTCCTTCTCGCCTTTAATACGAACCGGCAACGCGACGACTTTCTCGCCGACCTGTGGGCCTGAAAAGACAACTTTCGCAGGCGGTTTCGCCTTTTGTTTCGGAGGGCTTTCCTGCGGCAAACAGGTGGCAGCAATCAACAAACACGAAAGCATTAGAGTCTCCTTGTGAACAAACAGCATTGTCTCCCGAAGAGACAGCGTTCGCTAGTGCGACCATTGAGATGCGTAACAGCCTGTAACTGGTGCGCGCGGTATGACGCGTTAAACTCGAACCACGCACAAGCGTTACACGCGATTATTCATTCCCTTGAAAGCAATTCACATGTCAGATGTCACCATTGGTTTGCGAGAAGACGGACCCATGCTGGTCACCGGCCCCATCAAACTAACCGACCACGAAGGCAACGAGTTTGACCTCGGCGGTAAGGAAACCATCGCCCTTTGCCGCTGCGGCGCCACCGCCAACGGCCCTTTCTGCGACGGCGCACACAAAGCCGCCGGCTTCAAAGCTTGCGACAAAGCCACCCCTTCCGAGTAGGGCAACGTCCCGTTGCATCGGGTGCGGCTGCGACGTTGGGATGGTACTTTCGGCAGGCTCTTCGCCGCATGGTCGGTTCTCAAGCTCTCTTTCACCGGCTAACGGACAAGACACTCTCTCGCTCGCGGGAGAGTCGGGCTATCAGGCCACCGGAGAGGGACGCCATCCGCCCAACATACTAGTCTCACAAGCGAAACAACTGTATTTGGAGTCTGTTCGATGAGATGTACCATCTGTGCCCTGCTTACATCGATATGCATCTCATCATCAGCTTCCGGGCAGATCTCTGAACCAGACCGGACCGAACTGGAGAGCCAACTGAAGGTTCTCGACGCCGAATTGAAACAAGCAAAAGGCCAGTTGTCGGATCAGCAGTTCGGCGACATTGCCATCTGCACCAAAGCCGTGCAATGGGCTCTGCGGCACAACGAGTTCCCCAAGCCAAGCTACGTCGGCCAAACCAAACGCGTTCTCAAGTTGGCTACCGAGCGACTGCAAGCAGCAACATCGAAGAGCACAGAATCAGTGGACCGTTCAATCGTGCGGGCTTATCGATCGGCGGTTGATGGTTCACTTCAGCCATACTGCATTTCGTTTCCGGAGGGGTTTGACTCTGAGTCAACAAAGTCGATACCCCTCTACGTCAAACTACACGGCCGCGCGAATGCGATGAACGAGGTGAACTTCTTTCACCGACACCACGGCAAGCCGCCGGCGAAAGACCAGACATGGATTCAGCTGGACGTCTATGGCCGCGGCAACAATGCCTATCGCTGGGCAGGTGAAACAGATGTCTTCGAAGGCATCGCCGACGTCAAACGCCGACACTACATCGACGAAAACCGAATCACACTGCACGGCTTCTCCATGGGCGGAGCTGGTGCGTGGCACTTGGGCTTGCACCACCCACATCTTTGGTCGTCAGTCGGCGCGGGGGCTGGGTTTATCGATTTCTACAAGTATCAGAATCAAACGGAGCAACGCCCAATTCACGAACACAGGACGCTCGGCATTTACGACGCCATCGACTACGCACTTAACGCGTCGAATGTTCCGGTGTGTGCTTACGGCGGTGAGAAGGACGCGCAGTTAGCCGCTGGGCAGAGCATGTTCGATGCTTCGAAGGAACTTGGGTTCGACCTGAAGTTGATTGTCGGCCCCAACATGGGACATAAGTTTGACCCCAAAAGCCTCGCCGAATTCATGGCGTTTCACAAAGACTACTCAGCGAAGGGGCGACCAAAGTTTGGCGAACGCGACCGCATTCGTTTCACAACTCGGACACTGAAATACAACAGGTGCGACTGGTTGGTGGTTGAAGAAACCAAGGTTCCCTACGCCAAGACTGTCGTCGAAGCGAAAATCAACGACAACGGAACCATCGTCATCGAAACAACTAACGTTCGTGTTCTGCGACTTGCCCGAGGCATCGCCACGAATGTCGAGATTGATGGCGTGTCATTGCCATTCGATTCTGCCGCCGACGGTTTATTGCCGGACGTGTTCTATCAGCAGGATAAGGACGGCGACTGGTCAGTCCTGGACTACGAGAACTCAAAGGCTTTCCCAGACAACAACCAACTCCACAAACGCGAAGGTCTGCAAGGCCCGATCGACGATGCCTTCACGCAGAGTTTCATATGCGTCAAGCCAACAGGAAAGCCTCAGTCTCCGAATCTGCACAACTGGAGCATCTGGACGATGAACCGGTTTGCATCGGAATGGAACAAGTGGATGCGAGGCGAACTGCCGGCAATCACCGACAAGCAACTGACTGCCAAGATGATTCGCGATAAGAACCTCGTCCTGTTCGGAGATCCGAGTTCGAACTCCATCATCGCCAAAGTCCTTGCCGACCTGCCGATTGATTGGACAAAAGACAACATCATCGTGAAGGGAAACCGCTACTCCACAGACGAGCATGGCATCAGCCTGATCTTCCCCAATCCTTTAAACCCAAAACGCTACGTCGTGATCAACAGCGGTCACACATTCCACGAACGCGACTTCAAAGCGTCCAACTCGTGGCTCTTTCCACGCCTTGGCGACGGAGCTGTCTTGAAGATCAATTCGAACGCGAAGGATGGGTTCGACGAGAATGTCGAATCGGCCTGGATATTCGATTCCAATTGGAAGCTGCCGAAGACGAATTGAGCAGCAACCGTCTCAAGAGCGACGGTATGGCTTAACCCGGCACCTTTCGGCCACTCGGCTCACTGCTTTTTTGGCTCGGTGCAAATTGCCAGGAGGCAGCCAAGACCCAAGCCCAGAATGCCTGCGAGGCCGAGGACTAAGGATGGTCGTGGCCATACTTTTTCGACAACACGGTTTGGGCCGTCGAGTGTTCTAACATCAATGGAACCCAGTCCATTGCTAAGCTCACTTTCAGCCAGTCGTGCCTGAGCCAAGGTTGTCACAAGGACTTGCCGCGTTTCATCCAACTGCTGAATTCGCTGCGTGAGAGCCGAGTCCTCGACGATAAACTGATCCATTTCTTTCGTCGATTTCATCAGTCCATCGTACTCTGTCTTGAGCTTCTTCTCGTGGGCTCGGGCGGCGGCAAGTTGCTGATTGACGGCCTCGGTGATACGTGCCGAATGGGCTTTGAGTTCACGCTCAAGCGAACTAACTTTCTCAACCGCTGCTTTGGCTCGCGGATGGTTC
>JBGCDN010000140.1:0-20241 GCA_045105495.1 Planctomycetaceae bacterium | reverse complement strand
ACGGTCACCGTTGCCGGGCGGACTGATTCCGGCGTCCACGCGATTGGCCAGGTCGCCGCGTTTCGAACAAACAGCACCATTCCGATTCAGAAGTTTCGTCGCGGCCTGCAAACGTTCCTGCCCGAAGACATTGCTGTTGTTGATGCCATTGAAGTCCATGACGAATTTCATGCAACCTACTGGGCGATCAAGAAACGGTACCGTTACATCATGTACGACGGGCCGGTTCTGATGCCGTTCCTCAGGCGGTACGTGGTTGATCTTAGCGGCCGACGCCTCGATTTGTCCGCCATGCAGCACGCGGCGGCTCACCTGCTGGGTACGCACGATTTTCGTTGCTTCGAATCACATTTTCCGAACAAGGCTACCAGCGTTCGCACGATATTGGATGCCGTTGTCGAGAGAACCAGTCGATGGCCTGGGTGGATGCCGGTGCCGCTTGAACACAGTCGTGTCCAACTGTCTGATGGCGGCCCAATTGCCAGCGTGGGCTTCGACAACGACTTCGTCATCCTGGAAGTGGAAGCAGATGGGTTTCTCTACAACATGGTAAGAACCATCGCCGGCTCACTTATGAAGATCGGACTTGGTCAATGGGAACCCGACCGGATGCAGTCCATCATTGAAGGGATGGATCGATCGCAGGCAGGCCATACCGCTCCCGCCTGCGGACTTTACCTTGTGAGCGTTGACTACCGAGACCATCCATGAGGACTGCTCACATCATTACCCGCCTCATCATTGGCGGCGCTCAGCAGAACACATTGTTCAATGTCGATGACCAGCACCATATTCATGGCGACGAAGTCACACTCATCACAGGCCCAGGCATTGGGCCGGAGGGGTCACTCGAACAGCGTGCAATCGATCGTGGACTCGACCTACGCGTCCTTCCTGAATTTCGCCGCAATCTTCATCCTTGGCGAGACTGGGCAAGCTATCGGGCGATCATCCGCGAGCTTCGAGCGTTCAAGCCAGACATTGTGCACACTCATAGTTCCAAAGCCGGCATCATTGGTCGTCGCGCGGCTGCGAAACTTGGAATTCCGGCTGTTCACACGATTCATGGTGCGGCGTTTCACTATGGCCAAAATCCGGTTCTTCACAAGGCTTACAGACTGGCAGAACGCATAGCTGCGCGTTGGTGTGACCATTTTATTTCTGTCAGCGACGCCATGACAGAACAGTATGTTGACGCAGGTGTCGCCCCACTGGATAAATTCACAACGATATTCAGCGGAATGGACATTGAGCCGTTTCTTGATCCACCGAAGCTGCCCCGCGACGTTCGGCAGGAACTGGGACTTAGTCCGGAACACGTCGTTGTTGGGAAGATCGCAAGATTGTTCCCGCTCAAAGGGCACGAGTACATCATTGAAGCTGCCGCCGAGGTTCTCAAATCAAACGAGAATGCTCGGTTCCTGTTTGTGGGTGACGGCATCCTTCGTGAGCAATATGAAGCTCGGTTGACCGGGCTAGGCATCCGCGACCAGTTCGTGCTGACTGGCCTGGTTCCGCCTGCCAGAATCCCAGAACTGATTAACGCGATGGATATCGTGGTTCATACCAGTATGTGGGAGGGGCTGGCCCGAGTCCTGCCACAGGGTTTGATTTCAGGCAAGCCCGTCGTCAGCTTCGACATCGACGGCGCGAAGGATGTTGTGATTTCGAATGAAACCGGATTCTTGATTGAACCGAAAGACACTCGCGGTCTGATTGACGCCATCAACAGGCTTGCGGCCGATCCAGAGCTTCGCGAGAAACTCGGGCAGTGCGGACGAGAGCGTTTCACAAACTTGTTTCGGCACGAAACGATGACTGAGCAGATCCGTGACGTCTACAAACGTGTTCTCAAGCAGCGTCAGTCGTAGATAACAACCATGAAGAGGTGAGCAGAACCGCGTCCGATGTTTTCGACGACATGCGGTACATCAGCTCGGTAACCTGCAGAATCGCCTCGGTTCAACTCGCTTGTATCCTCTGCCGATTCGATCCGAACTTTCCCCTTTTGAACCGTCAAGAACTCCCGCGTCCCTTCAAAGTGCGGCGCGCTTCGCATGGCGCCGCCGGTTGTCAGGGTCACTTCGTAGAACTCGACGTCCTTTTCCAGCCGCAACGGTGATAGTGTGCGAATCGTGCAGTCGTCATCGGCCCGATAGAGATGCGCTGGATCATCGGCCCGCACGACTTCAATGGCAGAACTGGCGCCCGGTGTTTCCACAAGCTCGCCCAGCGAAATTCCGAACGCATGCGCGATGCGATACGCGACGGCCAACGTTGGATTCGCTTGTTCGCGTTCAATCTGGCTCAACATCGAACGACTGACGTCGCTTGCTTGCGACAATGTGTCCAGAGACCAACCACGAGCCGTGCGAAGCTCTTTCACACGACGACATAGCCGTTGGCTCATCTCGTCCGTGTTGCGTTTGCTGGGCTTAGCTGGCTTTCGGGGCATATTCGATATACTGGATTTGAGTCTTGTAAGCCGGAACTGGCACATTTACTATCGCGGATAGTATTCCAGTATATGAGACATTTCGTCAAAGTGAAGGTGCAGCATGAAGGCGCTTGTGAAAAGCAAATCGGAACGAGGCCTATGGCTGGAAGACGTTCCCATGCCCGAAGTTGGCGAGAACGATGTCCTCATCAAGATTGACCGTACTGGAATTTGCGGCACAGATGTACATATTCACGAATGGGACGCTTGGGCGCAAAAGACGATTCCTGTGCCGATGGTCGTCGGACACGAGTTTGTTGGTGAGATTGTCGAGATCGGTCGGGCTGTAACGGATTTTGAACCGGGACAGATTGTGAGTGGTGAAGGCCACGTCGTCTGCGGACGATGTCGCAATTGCTACGCTGGCAGACGCCACCTTTGTCGAGACACCAAAGGCGTTGGAGTAAACCGGCCCGGTGCATTCGCTGAATTTGTTTCGCTTCCAGATTCCAACGTTTGGCAGCACGCCGATTCGATTGATCGGGACGTTGCTTCCATCTTCGATCCATACGGCAACGCTGTTCACACCGCGCTGAAGTTTCCGGTGCTGGGAGAAGACGTCCTGATCACGGGAGCTGGTCCCATCGGAATTATGGCCGCCGCAGTCTGTCGTCATGCCGGTGCCCGCCACGTGGTCATCACCGACGTAAACCCCTGGAGGTTGGAACTCGCAAAGAAAATGGGCGTCACCCGGGCGGTGGATGTTCGAACCGAAACGCTTGAGGAGGTTCAGAAAGAACTCGGGATGAGCGAAGGGTTTGATGTCGGACTAGAAATGTCTGGCAACCCATCTGCATTCCGCAGCATGCTGACCAATATGTGTCACGGCGGAAAGATCGCAATGCTTGGGATTCCTTCGGAGGAGATCGCGATCGATTGGAACATCGTGGTGTTCAACATGTTAACCGTCAAAGGCATCTACGGTCGTGAAATGTACGAGACGTGGTATAAAATGACCGTGATGTTGGAGAGTGGTCTCGATATCAGTCCCATCATTACGCACCGCATGCACTTCACTGATTTTCAGGATGGATTTGATGCCATGCTGTCAGGCGAGAGCGGCAAAGTGATTCTGAACTGGGCTTAACGGGCGTTAAGAAATCTCCCACGACTCGGAGAGTCGTGGGAAATCCTCGCGGAAAACGACTCGGAGAGCCGTGCTACTATCGGCTTCAACAGACTGCTAAGCAGCTTTGAGGTTGAACTGCGTTTTGAGGCTCGTTCAGGATCTTTGCCTCATACGTTTCGATAGCGATACATCGCTGTTCTGATTCAAGAAGCTCCGTCACGTCATGGTTCGTGGCTGCTACTTTTCACATCTGAAGGGATGATTCCAGATGACTTCAATGCTCGATCATTTGTCTTCACAACTGGATGGAATTCGTGAAGAAGGTCTCTACAAGGCCGAGCGAATTATCAAAACGCCACAGGATGCTCGCATTGGTGTGGCAGACGATTCTGTCTTGAATATGTGTGCCAATAATTATCTGGGCCTCGCCGAGCATCCAGAGATTATCAAGGCCGCTCATGAGGGGCTCGACCGGTGGGGTTATGGGCTCGCGTCGGTTCGCTTCATTTGCGGAACGCAGGAGATTCATAAGGAACTCGAAGGCTCGCTAAGCAAATTCCTGGGAACCGACGACACCATTCTTTACACGTCTTGTTTCGATGCGAATGGTGGATTGTTCGAAACGCTCCTGACAGCCGAAGACGCCGTCATTTCTGACGAGCTGAATCATGCCAGCATTATCGACGGCGTGCGTTTGTGTAAGGCTCAGCGGCACCGTTATCGCAACAGCGATATGGCGGATCTCGAAGAGAAGTTGAAGGCGGCTTCGTCGGCGCGATTTCGTTTGATCGCGACCGATGGGGTGTTCTCAATGGATGGCTACATCGCCAACTTGCCGGATATCTGCGAACTCGCTGATAAGTACGATGCGATGGTCATGGTTGATGATTCACACGCAGTTGGGTTCACAGGTAAGACTGGCCGTGGAACTCACGAGTACCACGACGTAAGGGATCGGATCGATATCATTACTGGTACGCTCGGGAAAGCACTTGGTGGTGCTAGCGGTGGTTACACATCAGGCCGGCGTGAAATTATTGACATGCTCAGGCAGCGATCGCGACCCTACCTGTTTTCGAACAGCGTAGCGCCGCCAATTGTTGCGGCGTCTATTCGTGCATTAGAACTACTAACCAGCTCAACGGAACTTCGAGATAAGCTGGAAGAAAGTACGAGCTATTTTCGTGAACAGATGAGTTCTAGTGGCTTTACGATGCTAGATGGTACACACCCTATCACTCCTATAATGCTTGGAGAGGCGACTCAGGCGACGCGATTGGCCGATGCGATGCTTGCTAAAGGTGTGTACGTTATTGGGTTCTCTTTCCCGGTCGTTCCAAAGGGAAAAGCCCGCATCCGCACGCAAATTAGCGCCGCGCATTCTCGTGACGATCTGGACTTTGCCGTCTCAGCATTCAACGAATCGAAGGTCGAGTTAGGTTTGTGATGCGGTTGTGCCGCGATGCGTAGTTTCAACCAGGCGGCAGCCAATGCCGTGCGAATTGTCACACTATTGTTCTTGGTGAGGCACTTAAGCTACTGAAACACGGTTATTCTGCAATCGGCATATTGCGTGCGGGTTAACACGGAACTTACTATCCCGCAGGCACACAACCTATATCCGAGCAAAGGCTAATGGCAAAGAAATCGTCAGGCGTCAATATGTCCGAGGAAATTCGCAAGATCCTCGGCGACAACCCACAAGCAAGTAACTCAGAAATTTATCAGCAGCTTGTCAAGAAGTTTGGCAAAGGGAAGCTGAATGAAGATAGTTGCGGTGTTGCCGCTTCTATTCAGCGTAAGAAGCTTGGCATCAACAAAGGCAAGCGAAAGGCAGTCCGCAAGGCGAAGCCTGCAGTGAGAACCAATCGCCCGGCCAGCAAAGTCCAAGCCGCTGGAACTGCCGTCGACTACGATGTTTTGAAGTCAGCCAAGTCACTGCTAACTGCGGTTGGTGGTGATGAGTCTGCTGCGATAGCGGCAATTCGCCAGCTGAACAGCCTGCAGATCGGCTAAGTAGCCCCGTACAAAAGCGGGCCTTCCGCGAAGAGAATTCAAAGAGCCCACCCGGATTTCGGGTGGGCTCTTTGCGTACCGGAGAAATAGAAATGACAGCACTCAAAGCCGAGCTGGCTCGTGCGGCGGCAGAAGCGGCAGCCGTGGTCTTGCGAGAGAAGTTCCAGACAAGCCTATCGATCAGGTCCAAAGCGCCGGCCGACATGGTGACAGAAGCGGACCTTGCTGCAGAGAAGGTCATTGTCGATCTGATTCGCGAATCGTTTCCGAGCCATTCCATACTGGCTGAAGAATCGCATGTTGCAGAAGCGAACGCAGAACATCTCTGGGTGATCGACCCCTTAGATGGCACAACGAACTTCGTGCATGGTATTCCACACGTTGCTGTTTCGATTGCATACTATCAATCGGGCGAACCCAAAGTGGGCGTCGTTTGCAATCCGATTCGAGGCGACTGGTACACGGCCATCAGTGGAATGGGAGCGTTTGTAAACGATCAACCTGCTCGGGTTTCAGAGGCAGGCCTTGCGGAAAGCGTCGTCGGCGTTGGCTTCTACTACGACCGTGGCATGATGATGCGATCAACTTTAGCCGCGGTACAGGAACTCTTTGAGAACCAAATTCACGGCATCAGGCGTATGGGCACTGCCGCGCTTGATCTTTGCATGGTTGGAACCGGGCAGTTCGGAGCGTTCTTCGAATACCAACTCTCGCCATGGGACTTTGCCGCCGGGCGTTTGTTTGTAGAAGAAGCTGGTGGAAGTGTCACGACGTGTGACGGCGGTTCACTTCCGCTCGCCAAGACGTCCGTTCTTGCTGCCAGTCCGGCGACGGTGCAAAGCATGAAGGCGATCGTTGGCCAGCATCTGCCATCGGCTACGGAGTAAAGCCGGTTCATCTATCCGTCGGCAAGCTGTGATGCTGCAATTCGTCTTCGATTTGCAGCATATCGCTTGACCAGCTCATCAACGATGACGCCTGCGAGAATTACAAAGCCAATGATGGCAAACTCCAACGTCGTCGGCAGGCCTAGTAGGTTAATCGAGTTGCGAAGCAGGGGCAGAATGGCGGCCCCAACCATCACTCCAAAGATTGATCCTTCACCGCCCCGCAGGCTGCAGCCACCTAGAACTGCTGCGGCGATGGCGTACAGTTCGTAGAAATTACCGAAGTTGTCCGGCTGAATGGAGTTCGAATCGAACGCAAACAGCAGCGCACCGAAGCCCGCGATGACGGAACAAATGACGTAGGCGAGAATCGTCATCGAGTGGGTATTAATTCCGCTGTATCGAGCCGCTTGCTCGTTGCGGCCGAGAGCCAGCATGTATCGACCGTAGATTGTTTTGTTGAGGAAAATCGCCGCGATGATTGCGAGTGCGACAAACAGCAAGAACGGAACGGGCAACGAAAAGTTTCCAACGGCAGGCAGGTCTCCAAGTGGAATCTTGCCGATTGCCAACTGCCGTAGTCCTTTGAAGCCGCTACCAAATCCCTGCACCGAATCACTGGTCAACCATCGCGCACAGCCTCGGTAAACAAGAAGACCACAAAGCGTCACCACGAAAGGTTGCAGGTTGAGTTTGGTAATCAGTAAGCCGTGGGCGAGCCCTATCAGGAGCGACAAACCGATCGCGGCACTAAGTCCGACGACCAACGAATACTCCTTGGTCACAATCAGGAACGGCAACGTGACGCCAACCAAGCCAATTAGCGATCCGATGGATAAATCGATGCCGCCCGTGATGATCACGAACGAAACACCGATCCCAATTATCCCATACAACGACGCGCGTTGGATGAGGTTTTGCAGGTTGTAGGCGTTGACAAAGTTTGGATTCTGCCACGCTGTCAACATGAAGACGAAGATGAACAACATCAGGATGCCAAGGTTCTTCTTCATGATGCCACGCTTGCTTTACTCTGAACATTTCCGGTGGCGAGGTGCATCACCGCTTCTTCTGATAACTCGCTGCGCTGCAATTCGCCTGTCAGTTGGCCCTCGTGCATGACGAGGACTCGGTCAGACATGCCAAGGATCTCTTCCATCTCGCTACTGACGAAAAGAACCGAGACACCTTCGGACGCAAGGCTTTCCATTAGTCGATAGATTTCCTGCTTAGCGCCGATATCAATACCACGTGTTGGTTCGTCAAGCAGCAAGACTTTGGGTTTGAGCGTAAGCCACTTTCCCAGCACGACCTTCTGCTGATTTCCACCCGACAGATACTGAACGATCTGATGGGCGGTTGGTGTTTTGATTCTAAGCTTCTCGATCATCTCGTCGGTATCGGCCGCTTCCTTTGCCGCGTTAAGAAACCCAATTCCTTTCTTGTGACGCTTGAGACCAGCGAGCCCAATGTTCTGCTGGACGGCCATTTCCAGAACCAGCCCCTGCAGTTTGCGATCCTCTGGGACCAACGCGAGACCGTGGTGAATGGCATCCTTCGGTGACTTGAGAGTTACAACAGAACCACCGATGCGAATGCGGCCGCTCAACGGTGGCGTCACGCCAAAGACAGCTTGTAAGAGTTCGGTTCGCCCAGCTCCGACCAAGCCAGAGATCCCAACAATCTCGCCAGATCGAATGGAAAAGCTGACCTTCGATTTCGGGTTCTCGACTGTCACAAGCTGCTCAACCGCAAGCGTTTCTTCACCAGGCGTGTGCTGCTTCCGATCGTAAAACTCGGCGATATCCCGACCGACCATGGCCCGCACCATGCGATCATGGCTAATTTCAGTTCGCGGAATCTCTCCAGCATTCTCACCGTCACGCAAAACGGTAACGCGGTCGGACAAGTCGGCAACTTCGCCCAGTCGATGCGAGATGTAGATAACACTCACACCGTTCGCTCGAAGGTCTTTGATCACTTCAAACAGCTTGGTCGCTTCGCCTGTTGAGAGACTGGACGTTGGTTCGTCCATAATCAAAATACGAGCGTTCACAGACAACGCTCGAGCGATCTCAACAAGCTGTTGTTGCCCAATCGGAAGTTCTCGAACCAGAGTTCGCGGGCTGACTTTCAACCCAACACGGTCCAGTACCGACTGAGCTTCCTGGCGAATTGTCTTGGAATCAATGAACCCCGCTTTGCGCGGTTCTCTTCCAAGGAAGATGTTCGCACCCACGCTGAGGTTGTCGGAGAGGTTCAATTCCTGGTGAATCAAAGCAATGCCGACATCGAAGGCGCGTTGGACGGAATCGATTAGTTCTGTCTGGCCATCGACAACAATCTCACCAGAGTCCGGTTCCTGGACTCCGGCGAGGATCTTCATCAAGGTACTCTTGCCGGCTCCATTTTCACCGATCACCGACAAAACCTCGCCACGTTCAAGCCGCAGCGAGACGTTGTTCAGCGCGGTCACGCCGGGGAACCGGTTTGTGACGTTGCGAACTTCCAGCAACGATGGTTCTTGTTCTGGCGAAGAATCAGTCATGCACTTCAGACGACAGCGAGAAGCTTAAGTTCGTGAGAACAAAAGTGATGGCAATGTTACTTCTCTTCTGTGAGTTCTTTCAGCTTTGCCCAGAACTCATCGACATTGCCTTTCACGATGTTGCGAGCGTCTACGTTGATGAAGCCGTCTTCGGGGATGATTGAGTTGTCGCCTTTTGCGAGCGCTGTCAGAACTTCGATTGACTTGTATCCGTACTCGTATGGGTTCTGGACGGTCGTGCCGTAGATCGATCCTTCCTGGATTCCGGCGAGTGTGTCGTCGGCTTCGTCGAAGGCCACAATCTTGATGTCACCGACTTTGCCCGCTTCCTTCACGGCTTCCAACATGAGCGGTGGGTTGTAACTAAACAGCCCAACCATGCAGCCAAGGTCTTCGTACTTCGCAATCGCATCCTGTGCCTGGGCTTTCGCTTTTCCGAAGTCGAACCCATCCGTTCGCGTATCCAATACTGTGTACTTCTTGCCTTTCAGCTCGCCTGCGTTTGGGTCGTCGTATCGGCTGGAATCCGGCGTACGATCCAGAAGCTCGTCGATGACACCCTGCCGTCGCAATCGTGCGTTTGCTTGTCCGAGTCGACCAACGAAGATGATGACTGAACCACCATCCGGCATGGCTTCTTTCACCAATTGCCCACACATGCGACCGGCGGAGTAGTTGTCCATGCCGATGTAACACTGACGCTTACTGTTCGGAGCGTCGGAGTCATGAGTGATGAGGTTGGCGTTGGCTGCGATTTCGTCCAGCAAGTCGCCTTGGTTGTCTGAGTCAATCGGGCTAATGGCGATTCCGCTAACGCCTTCAGCCAGCAAGTCCTGAACCATCCGCTTCTGGTCATCAACACCGTTGGGTGGCATCTTGACGATGACGTCGGCACCAACTTTCTCACCAGCCGCTTGTGCGCCCTTCTCCGCGATCACCCAGAACGACGCGATACCGTTGGTGACATATGCAACACGAGGGGTATCTTCACCTCCGGATGCATCACCACCGCCTGTGGTTTCAGCGTCTCCTCCACATCCCGCGAAGGCGATAAGAAAAACCGAAAGAATCAAAAGGAAAGCGCGCCGCATGATTCGCTCTTTGATGTCTGGATTGTGCTAGATTTCTAACTCTCCACGATACCCCTGCCATTTGCATAAATCAACAAGTCTGATTGAGCGACGAACCCCACCGAATGACTGAGCCTGCCGCGCCAACCGAGGACGAAGAGCATTCGCAGGGAGCCATGTTGTCCGGCTTGCGGATTGTCAGTCTGCTGACGCTAGGTAGTCGAATTACAGGCCTCGTTCGCGATTCGGGCATGGCAGCACTGTTTGGTAACGGTCCGATAATGGACGCGTTTACCGTCGCATTCCGTATCCCAAACCTCGCGCGGAGATTGTTTGGTGAAGGGGCGTTAACCGCAGCGTTCTTGCCGGCATTGGTTCGAGAAATGGAACACAAGGGCCGCGATTCGGCATGGCGACTGGCGAGCGCGTTGTTTGTCGTGTTAGCGGTCGTGTTGACGCTGATAGTGGTAGCCGCCGAAGCCGCACTTCTGATTGGGTATTCGTTCGCTACATCCGCAGAGAGCCAATTACTAATTGGGCTCGCGGCGGTAATGGTCCCTTATCTCATCGTCATCTGCCTCGCCGCGCAAGTTGGTGCAGTGATGCATTCGCTGAATCATTTTAAGTGGCCGGCATTCATTCCGGTGCTGCTGAATCTTGTTTGGATCGTTGGCGTCTTTGCCGTCGCTCCATTCTTCTCGACACCACGCAGCAAGATTTATTCGATTGCGGCTGTGGTTGTAGTGGGTGGTGTGATGCAGTTTGTAGTTCCACTTCCCGCCTTGTTTCGAATGGGGTTTCGGTTCGATCGGACATGGTTGAAGAAATCGGATCCGCATCGAGCAGAGACAATTGCTGGGGTTAAATCCATCGCGGCGACGATGCTACCCGTCTTGGCTGGGCTTTCAGTAACGCAATTCAATTCTGTTCTCGACAGTCTTGTCGCGTGGTGGTTCGCAAATGCTGGCAGTGAGGTGGCATCGAGCTATATCAATATTGAACCGGGAACGGCTGCAGCACTTTACTTCGGTCAACGGATGTATCAGTTCCCACTGGGCGTTCTTGGCATCGCTCTGGGAACCGTTCTGTTTCCACGACTGGCCCGTCACGCGGAACGCAACCGGGTTGACCTGCTGGGCGAAGATTTAACCATGGGGCTGCGGTTGGTTATTTGCATTGCCATACCGGCATCCGTTGGGCTTTGTCTTCTTGCAGAGCCTCTCACCGATTTGCTGTTTCGCCACGGCAATTTCGACGACCAGGACGCAAGGCAGACCACCGCAATGATCCGTGGCTACGGCTGCGCCGTTTGGGCTTACTGTGGTCTGTTGATTTTGAATCGAGCGTTCTACGCGATCGACGACCAGAAGACACCGCTCAAAGTTGGTATGTGGGCAATGGGGCTGAACCTGATACTCAACCTGATTCTCATTACCATCGTCGGTGGTGTAGGGCTGGCATTTGGAACTGCAATCAGCAGTGCAGTTCAATGCTTGATTGTGCTTCGGATTCTTCAACAACGAATCGGTGGCATTGACCTCGCCGGCTGTGGCGTGACCGTGGCGAAGACGGCCGTTGCGACAACATTGATGGCAGTGGTTTGCTTGCTAACCGTTGATGCGATTCCGAGTGGTACGGGCATCGGCATGCGTACCGTCAGGCTGCTCACACCGGTTGGAACATCGATTGCCGCGTACTGGGTCCTGTCTCGCGCGCTGCGAATGCGTGAAGTGGATTTGCTATTGAAACGCTGACAGTCGCCGGTGCGTTGGCTAGCTGCGATTCGTGCGTGGATCCCACTGGGCGATCAGTGCATCAGGAGCGAGAACAAAGATCTCAACGCGACGGTTCATCTGCCGTGCGTCATCGTCGTAGTTGTCAGTGATTGGGTTGTGCTTGCTGTAGCCCATTGCTGCCAGGCGATCTTCGTCGATACCCAGCTGCTTCAACGCCAGCACGACTGAGTTTGCTCGGTTCGTTGAGAGATGCCAGTTCGTACTGTGGCGAGCATGTGTTGCGTCTTTGGCAATGCGTTGGTCGTCTGTGTGTCCACAAACAAGGATCTTCAAGTCGCGAGCCTCGTTGTCTTTGAGAACGGCTGCGAATTCCGCAAGCATGTTCTTCGAACCGGACTTAAGAGCCGCACTGCCGGAATCAAAGAGAATCTCGCCGTTAAAGCGGCTCATTCCGGTATTCGGATCGAATTCGATGTCTGGGTATCGATTGGCCAGATCACTGAACCGGCCCGACAGTGAATCGGACATCACGCCGGTTTCATCGTCGATCAGTGAAGCATATCGCTGCTGCAACTGATTGCGTTCTGCCATGAGGTTCGAAACACGATCGTTGGCAACGCGGAGATCAGACTCCATCGTCGAGAGGTGTTGTGCCATGGCGCTCTTTTCAGACTCAAGAGCCTGCGCCATTTGCAGCGTGTTGTCGCGTTCAGCCACAACGGACGAATACTGAGTGGACAGTGCGTTTTGAGAGTTCACAAGCTGTCGGGCATGACGCTGCGCGGCGAATAGTTGCGACGCGGCGACTTGCGGACCGGCAGGCGATGAACAGCCAGCACCAGAAATACAAAGCAGAGTCATTGGAAGGATGACGGCCAGTGCGCGGTGCATGGAACGAATCCTTTCGTAAACCAGGTGTCGATCCTCATGCTGACAGAACGCCGTGCAGTCGGAACAACAAAGGAATGAGGAGCAGAGAAGAACTCTCCGCCGAAGGGACCGTCGTTATAGGAGTGGACTTTTTCGCCAACTAGAGCGAATCAAACGAAAAAGCCGCTCCCGAGGGAACGGCTTCTTTGAGTCTTCGGTTGTACGGCAAATGTTGCCGTGACCGTTGGCTTAGCTGCCAAACAAGCCGCCCAGCGTATCCATGACGACGCTGGTAACTGGTGTTGGTTCGTTCCATGACCACATACTTCGAACAAGATCGAACGACAGCATGCAGCAAGCCAGCATCAGAAGAGAACCGATACTCAGTGTGACCAGCCAGCCAACGCCCCAGTCGTGTTCGACGGCTGCTTGTCGAACCACCGTGCCGCCTGCTGGTGCACCGGCAAAATCTGCCTGACTTTCACCCGCGTCGAACCCGTCATCGAAGTCGTCGTCTGCAGCGTCGAATACGTCGTCGTCGAAATCGTCGTCGTCATCCATGTCGTCGAATTCGTCGTCGTCAAAGTCTTCGAATTCGTCGTCGGTATCGACCGAACTGCTTCGCAAGGCGGCAGCACCGGCCGCTGCTACGGCACCACCTGCTGCTGCGGCAGCGACGCCACCAATCGAGTCGGCGTCGTCGTCATCATCGTCTTCGAATAGCAGGACACTGGTATCCATGCCAACTTCGTCGTCGTCATCACCAAGTCCGGCCAGTTCAAACTCACCAGTGGAATCATCCAGCCCCGACTGTGATTCAATCATCGTGGTATCGAGATCATCGCCAGCCGCAGCGACGCCACCCAGCTGCAGTGGCATAGTTTGATCGACAGCTTCAAGGGCAATTCCGCTGTCATCGTCCATCGGTGCCAACGCGATACCACTGTCAGCAATGTCCAATGAAATGCCACTGTCACCAGCATCCAGCGAGATACCACTGTCGTCGTCCAGAACCAAGCCGCTGTCGACAGACTCCAGTGAGATACCGCTGTCGTCAGCGCCAATCAGGATACCGCTGTCTGCAGCTTCCAGAGTAATCCCGCTGTCGTCGTCCATCAGCACACTTGCTGAGTCGCCGGGCGATTCGAGAGTAATGTCGCTACCTGGATCGTCGGGAGCAATCAACAGATCGCTATCTTCAGCCGCGTCACTATCGCGACTCATGATGAGGCTACTCTCGTCTGGCGTTGCAATGTCGCCGACGACTTCCATCTCAATCGAATCAGTATTATCTGACAGCGTAATCTCGCCATCGGTTACGCCAAGGCCGTCGATCAGCTGAACATCGCTATCCGAATCGTCGCCCATCAGTTTGACATCACTGTCGGATTCTGTGATGAGTTCTACGTCGCTGTCCGAATCGCCAGTTAGCCGAACATCGCTATCGGAATCTGACATGCGGACATCGCTGTCGGAATCACTTCCGACAAGCAGCACTTCGCTGTCACTCGAATCCAAAGTTGGCCCGGAATCGCCGGATAGTCGCACGTCGCTGAGCGATTCGTTCAATCCAGCGTCACTCGAACCTGCCGTGTCGAGGCGAACATCGCTGTCGGATGAACTGAGGTCACCGAAGTCGTCGTCGATTTGCAATCGGACATCGCTATCAGACGAGCTCAGATCGACGTGGTCATCGTCGAGAACCGAACCCTCGTCAAGGATTTGAATTTCCGGATCTGAATCGGCCTGGAGTGATCGGGCAAACTCATCCAGATCAGCTTGACGAAACTTCCAGCTCCCACGATCGGCGAACCCGCGGATGTCACCATTCTCTCTGGCCTTCATCAACTTCTCGGGACCGACCCCAAGCGCTTCAGCGGCTTCATCTAGTGAGAGATACTTCTTGGCCATTGCAAAACTCCACGGTCCGAGCGGACGAGAAGAGAGGGTGAAATCGGCCGCAGGGGCCCCGCAGCAACCCTAAATTCTAAAACCGGTAGGGCCGGATGCAAGCCGATTCCGACAGTCTGACGATTCACAAACCCCTGCTTTGACAGGACCTTGTGAACAAATCCAGTTAGTTTCGGCCTGCAGCGATTCCGACTTCATTTGGAACCACGGAAAGCCGGACATTTGGATTTCATCGAGCCAATCGTTCGGGTCGCACTGACTAGACCGCCTGCCTGAACACCGGGTGTTGCTACCAGAGACAGGTGGTTCGAATGATCCGATTCTTCTGGCTACCGAAGTGGATTCTCTAGCGGCCCTCAAATCAGAACGGCCCAGCCGACCAATCTTGAGTCACAGCGACTGTGTGCAAAACGAAATGACCGCCGTCCGGGATTGGGCTGAACCATCCCAAAACGCACCGCGCATGAAAAAAGCCATCCGATTGGATGGCTTGAAGTGGCGGGGGCCGGATTCGAACCGACGACCTCGAGGTTATGAGCCTCGCGAGCTACCGGGCTGCTCCACCCCGCGTCATGGTGGGGATTATATCGACACGTTCGCCGCCGTCGAGCAGGAAAACACTGGTTTTTCAGGAACTCGAAAATGCGACCCAACTTCGCGACACCGATCGGTTCGAGCAGGCGTTCCTAGGCCACTGGTTCTCTATGGGATTGATAGTAGATCTGCGAATGGTTTGAGATAAGGATCGGCTAGTTTGACCGTGACGGGGGTATCACCAAAGGCGGCTTGGCAGATTCTTCTCGCGGTTGATTTGAATTGTTCAGCCACGGCAGGTGGCAGGTTTTCAAACTGTTTTTTGTCGGTGATCAGCATGAGTTCGTGCCGGTCATCAACGCGATCAAGCTTTATGGTGATCAATCGGTCGCCGGTGAAACCGCCCATCTGGTCCATGACGTCACGGAGCTTGATTGCCTGAGCCTTCGTTGTTGCTGGTGTATAGACGACCTGACCTCGGTTCACGCAAACGAATCGCTGATGACCGGAATACTGCCAACGGCTGACTCCGAGAAATGCCAATGTGATGGCCGCGAGGATCCACAGGTCGCCGATCCACCGCTGATTTGTTTCACTTCCCCGAGGAGTCGTCACCTGAGCGTCAGTAGGATCAGCTGTCATTCTTGATCCTCCTTAAGTTCGCTCAGGGTTCTTGGTTCTGGATAAAGTCGAATCCAATCTGGTGGTGTGAGTCCTCGCTGTTTCGAGAGAAGATTCAGTTCTGGATCAAAAAAAGGAACCAGCGGACGCCCATTCAATCCCACTCGCGCGTCGCAACGAATTTCGACATCGCGCTGATCTTCAGGCAGTTCGTCTCTAAGCCATTGGGCCAGCAGCAGGATTTGGTCTGCATCACGAACTTTGTCGTCCTGAAATGTTCTGATAATTCGGTTCAACCGAAGCGGTCGAGACATTCCGGTTGCTGGATCAAACGATTCGAATCGTAAATCCAGATCGCGGCGGTTCAATTTCATCCGCCACGAAAAGTGATGCCCCTCGCGCGTAAATGCGGTATCGCCTTCGTACAAGAAGTGCCGCAGCGGCATGAGTAACTGCCACACGACATAGATCGAAAGCAGCCAAGCACCGCTGCGTTGCCGAGTGGTTAGCGTCGTAACAACCTTGGGTTCAGTCGAATCCTTGCCCCGAAGCTTTGCGATCGTATCGACAGGTGTGAACACGATGAGCGTCGCGATCAGCATGAGCCACGGGAAAATACCAATGTCAAATAGGCTTGTGTTCAAAACGTGGAATGCCGTCATCGCGATCATCGCGAGAATCCGTGTTCGCTTCCAAAGCAGACACGGGATGATCAGCAGATCCAGCAACATTCCGCCCCAGACGAATCCGTTGACGCACCATGCGTTTTCGAAGTACTTCCCGAGCAGGTGCGAGTCCTTCTGTTCAAGCAGCCATGGACGCATTGGTTCGCCGTGAATCCAATCGCTGTTGATCTTGGCAATACCTCCGTAGAAGTATGGCACGCCAAGCTGGAAGCGAAGGAGCCACAGTGTCCAGCGAGGAACCGATTGAGAACGCATCTCGGAGTAACGCCACGCATCGATCGAAAGCTGTCGGTTTGCCGGCAAGAAAACCGCGAGGAAGTTCAGCAGGCAGATCAGATAGTAGTGGTTCAAATACCACGACTTATCCGTCAGAAAGTGATGTGTGAACCCAATGCAAAACACCAAACATGCGGTTCGATAATAGAACCCCAGCATGATGCATATCGCCGCAACGCCAAGCACAAAAAACTGAGCGTAGGGCCCATTACCTGGCCACGGCTTCACCCAATCGAACCCGGGATAGGTGAAATGGTGCGGCGGTTCGATGTAGTAGTTGTGAATCAAATCGGTACTGAAGTAGTACCACGCCTGCCACACCATGCATGCTCCGAACCCAATTCGGAACAGGGCAAGCCACAGGCCATCGATCGGTTCAAATGCACGTTGGGAGAGCGAAGGCTTCATGCTGTCAGATCGGAGTCTGCGCCAGGGAAGAAATAGATGTAGAACTTATGTCTTACACTAGCTTCAACACTAATTGCTTCGAAACGCTCACAACACGAATCAGATAAGATGGCGGAATCTGGAAACGCCAGTTGTGCAAATCCCGCCAGTCGGTCACGAAAAGTCGACAACTTTTCTTCATCATCCACATCGGTGGAAGCAAACTCAATCTGCTCGTTTGCTATTTCGCGGCCCGAAAGTTCGTATCGCACATTGTCCCGCCAGTATTGCGGTAAGCCAGTCGTGGTCTTCAGCACGGCAATGGTTGTCCAACGCTTATTTGTAGGCGTACCTCGAAATGTCCCTCCAGCCCAATCGTCTTCGTCGATTGTTGTTGCGAGGCAGCGAGACAGCATTTGAATGAGAAACTCGCAGTCCAATTCGCGGGCCATACGATTTTCTTTCGGATCATGCGAGTTCCGGTATTAGAACTCTGCATTCTTCGGAGTTCTTGGGAACGGAATCACATCGCGAATGTTAACCATGCCCGTGACCAACTGAACCATCCGCTCGAGGCCCAGTCCGAATCCGGCGTGAGGGACCGTCCCGAACCGACGTAGATCGGCGTACCACCAGTACTCTTTCGGATCGAGATCGCATTCTGTCATCCGAGATTCAAGTACGTCGAGGCGTTCTTCACGCTGGCTGCCGCCGATAATCTCACCGACCCGAGGAACCAGAACATCCATCGCACGAACGGTTTTGCCATCGTCGTTACATCGCATGTAGAACGGCTTAATCGTGCGTGGGTAGTCGAACAGAATGACGGGCTGCTTGAAGTGCTGCTCTGTGAGGAAGCGTTCGTGTTCGCTCTGTAGGTCGCGGCCCCATTCGTGTGGGAACTCAAACTTCTGCCCACTTTTTTCGAGGATCTCGATAGCTTCCGTATATGGCAGACGGACAAAATCGTTTTCGCGGATGTTGTCCAGCGTCGCCAAAACCGTGTTGTCGATTCGCTTGTTAAAGAACTCCATGTCTTCGGGACAGCGTTCCAGGACGTCATTGCAAATCTGGCGAATGAAGGCTTCCGCCAAATCCATGTTGTCGTTCAAGTCGTAGAACGGCATTTCAGGTTCGACCATCCAGAACTCGGCGAGGTGTCGTGTTGTGTTGGAATTCTCTGCTCGAAACGTTGGCCCAAACGTATAGCAATCGCCGAGCGACGTTGCGTAGATCTCGGCTTCTAACTGGCCGCTTACCGTTAGCGAAGCTGGCTTGCCGAAGAAGTCCTGATTGAAGTCGATCTTCGTCTGCAGCTCGGCAAGCTTCTCGAGATTCAACGTTGTCACCTGAAACATCTCACCAGCGCCCTCGCAGTCACTGGTGGTGATGATCGGTGTGTTGATGTAAACGAAATCGCGTGACTGAAAGAAGTTATGGATTGAAGAACTGATCGCATTTCGGACGCGAGCGACCGCACCAAAGGTGTTCGAACGCGGTCGTAGGTGAGCAATCTCGCGAAGGAACTCGAAACTGTGTCGCTTCTTCTGAAGCGGGAAGGTTTCCGGGTCGGCAGTTCCCAGGATCTCCAGAGCATTCACTTGAAGCTCAACGCGTTGCCCCTTGCCGGGCGATTCCTTGAGCTCGCCCTCGACTCGGATAGAAGCACCGGTTGTAGCTTCTTTGATGTGGTCGAAGCCTTTGCAGTCGGCATCGAGAATGAGCTGCAGATTGCTCATGCAGCTACCGTCGTTCAACTCGATGAACGAGAAGCCCTTCTTTGAATCACGACGTGTTCGGACCCAACCGCCAATCGCAACGGTTTCACCTGGCTGTCCATTCTTAAGGATTCGCGCGACGCGTGTTCGAGTTGCTGACATGGCTCTGCTTCTTCGTGGAATGATGAGCGAGCATTGTTGTCTTCAATTCAACCCGGGTCCAGTGACTCGTTACGGCAGCATCGGCCACAGACGCCCGGGCGGCGAAGCACTGCCTGAAAGCACCATCCCAACGTCACTGCCGCACTCCGATGCGACTGGAAGTTGCGTTTAGTCGTTATTGCCGCCGAGGAGGCCGGATCGGATCAGGTAGTAGGCGATCGTGAGCAGAGTGGTGATGACGGCCGCGACGTAGGTGAGGGCTGCTGCGTTTAGAACACTGTCGATGCCGTAGCGTTCGTCAGAGCTGACGATTCCGGTTTCAACGACAAGCTTTTTCGCTCGTGCGGTCGCGTCGAATTCGACGGGCAGAGTGACAATTTGAAACAGCAGAACACCAGAGAAGATGAGGACTCCAACACCTACCAGAAACGGATGGATGAAAAGACCAAGCCCCATCACGACGTAGCCGAGACTGGAACCGATTCCGGCCATCGGAACCAACGCGGACCGTAATCCGAGCGGGCCGTAATTTCGAGCGTGCTGAATCGCGTGACCTGCTTCGTGGCAGGCGATGCCGACGGCGGCCAGGGAATCACTTCCGTAGACCCCGTCAGATAGTGCTAGTTCCCGAGTCTGCGGGTTGTCGTGGTCAGTCAGGTGTCCTTGGGCTCGTACGATGGAAACGTCACCAATTCCAGCGTCTCGAAGCAGCATCGCTGCAGCTTGGGCTCCCGTGTAGCCGTTGCGGCTGCGAACCTGTGAGTATTTGTTGAACGCTCTGCGGACAAGCAAACTCGCAGCTCCGGAAATCAACATCCCGGGCAGCATGACAATCAGCAGGTATTTGATATCGAAGAAAAACATCGTGTTTGGTTCTCAACTAAGGTGACACGCTACATTTTAGCGCGGCTCGGGGGTTAGCCAAGCTGTGGCAATCTGAATCCGTTCGAAAGGTGGTTTTAAACCATCCAACCGCGAATGCTGCTTAGTGTGGTGACGGTCGAAGTGTTCAGATACTTACATCTTCCATTTGAACCATGTGCATAGCCCGATCACAAACGCTGCGTGGTCCGATCGGCTCAAGCAGAATCAGACTTCTTGGAGAATCCCATGAACGGTATCGCCGGGGTGAACTGTGTGGACGGGAATTGCGATGTCATTGCGTTCAATCTCCATCGCGACGGCTTCGTCGATTTGTTCGTTGGAATATCGCGACGAGAAATGGCCGAGTATCAGATCTTGGACGTTGCTTT
>JBGCDN010000139.1:0-3475 GCA_045105495.1 Planctomycetaceae bacterium | reverse complement strand
CCTTGAAACAGCCGGACAGGTCACAGCAGAAATCAATCGCTCGCGCGATTACCTTACAAAGCAACTTGCGGAATTGAATCGATGAGCAAACAGGTTCTCATAGTGATCGGCGATGCAGCCGAAACACTCGACACGATGTAGCCGTACTATCGTCTGCAGGAAGCGGGCTTCGAACCGATCGTCACCGCGCCGAAAAAGCGGAAGTAGCAAATGGTGCTCCACGAAGTGAAACCTGGCTGGACCATCACAAAAGAATGGGAAGGCTACACCTTAGATGCCGACATTGCCTTCGCCGATGTGAACCCTGAGAACTACGCTGGCATCCTCTTCTCCGGCGGCCGCGCGCCTGAGTACATTCGGTACGACGAAGACCTGGTTCGAATCACAAAGCACTTCTTCGAAGCGAACAAGCCAATCGCCAGCGTTTGCCACGGCGTTGAAATTCCAGCGTATGCCGACTGCGTTCGCGGACGGCGCATGGCGACAGTTCCGAAGTGCAAGTTTGATCTCGAAGTTTGCGGCGGCATTTTCGTTGATGAAGCGTGTGTTATCGACCGCAACCTCGTGAGCGGTCGCACCTTTCACGACAACGGCGCCTACGTTGGCCCTTGGATCAAACTGCTGCTTGAATCGAACAAGTAGCGCAGAGTTCGAGACGTCGGGCCGGTTCTATCGCAGCTCGATTGGAATCTCGCCGTCGAGGTATCGCCAGTTCTTGATGAAGGAAATCAGGTCGGCCATCTGCTGCTTGTTGATCGCCTTCTCCAAGCCAACCGGCATTAGTGAGATGCCGTTGTTCTTCAACTCGTCGATATCCGCACGCAACAGCGTCGAGACTTTCCCTTCAGCCTGCTTCAGAGTAATCGACGCGGCAGTTTCGGAGGCCACAATGCCGGTGACAACCTGCCCGTCATTGGTCAGTGCTGAGTAGCTGAAGTAGTTGGCATCGACTGCCCGGTTCGGATCAAGAATATGCATCAGCAGATACTCGGGCGTCTTGCTGCGTGAGTCAGCAATGTCCGGGGCGATGTCTACGCCGATCGAACCGACTCGATGACACGTGGCACAGTTCTTTTCGAAGACCATTCGACCGCGACTCGCCTTGGCGTCCAGCTGAATGCAATCTGAATACTCCGCCAGAACCTTCTGTCGGTCTGCTGGAACCAACGACGCAAGTGCCGTTGCAACCGCTTGTTTCAACTCTGCCTGCTTGTATCGCTTGAGCACACGTTGACTAGCGGCATCCAGTGACGAAGAAGGAACCTGCTTCGCGATCACCGCGTCAACCAAAACTCTTGCGGATGCCGCATTGCGTACACAAGAACTAACGATCGCTCGCTGGACCCGAGGAGTCTCCTCGTTAAACGATTCTAGCAATGTTTTAGCAATGTCGTCGTCTTGAAAGCGTCCAACAGCTTCGATTGCTGCTACTCGCACAATGGCAGAGCTGTCTGCAATGGCCGCTTTTAGAAGCGGTGCGTGCGCAACTTGCCGGTCTCCGAAGGCAAGCATTCGAATTGCCGCCGACCGAGCTGTTGCGTCTCCATTGCTCAAGGAAGCCGCCGCGTTGGCAAACAGCTCATCTAACTTGGCCTGTTTAGATTCAGGCAGCATAGAAACGATGCTCTGCAGGTTCTTTCGTTTCTTACGCAGACCCGTCGCAAGCCCTTGCAAGCTTCTCGCTGGAACCGAAGACTTCGATAGCAAATGCCCAAGCGCCTCAACGGTATCTTCGTCAACATCCCGCATCGCAATTTGCTGACAAAGATCACCGACAAGCTCGCACTCAGGTCGCTCACGCAAGAGGACCTTCAGGATTGCGACGCTGCTTTCCGCGTCATGTGTTAACAAAGCCTGCTGCTCCCACGCATTCGGTTCCGCCCGCTCAAGAACAAGCCTCGTGGCCTGAACACTGTCCGCGTCGAGCAGTCGCTGAAAGTCCGCTTTGGCTTGCGCAATTGCCAGAACCTGGGACCTGCTTGCTGAATTCGCCTGCCCGCGATCAACAGATATCGTTTCTTGAATCCGGGCGAACGTGTCCTCAATCCAACCGTTGCTCGGAGCGTCCCCATTCTTCACGAATCGACTGTTCAACCGGCGTTCGTATTCCTTAGGAACGACCCGATAGATGCGGCCACGATCATCACCGCTTCGCAAGTCTTTCCGAACCTTGAGTTCTGCAGGCATAAACTGTGGGTGTTCAATCACGGCGCGGTACATGTCGACAATGTAGAGACAACCGTCAGGAGCGTTCGCGAGGTTTACCGGACGGAACCAGTTGTCACGACTCGCGAGGAACTCCACGCCCTCACGACCGTATTTCGATTTGAACGTCGGCCCGGTCGGAATCAACACGTCACGATGAACAAGATTGCCTGTTGGTTCGCAAACGAAACTGTTGCCGTAAAACGGCGATGGAAAGGCATCGCCGCGGTAGATTGTCACACCGCATGCAGCCGTAAACTGACCAGCGTGCAGCGTGGACGTTGTCCAAGGCTTACTGATCGCGAAGACCTTCGAATCACCCGCCGCCGGCGAAACAACTTCAACCGATTCTGTCCGAACAAGAAACGGATTCCGGTTCAGATACCGCTGCGGCATCACAACGTGATTGCACGGATTTCGGTTGCTACAGACAAACCGGTTTCCGATGTCGTCAAACGTCATGCCGAACTGACCGTAGCCCGATATCGCTTCGAACTTGCCCGTCTTCGGATGGAACCGAAAGTCCTGGCTTCGAAGCGTGACCGCTGGCTGATCGTTCCATTCCTCCTTAACGGCTTTCACGGTTCCGTTGCGAAGCCCGTTAGCAACGTAAATCCAACCATCTGGCCCCATCGTCGGATCGTTCGCCCGGAGTTGGGGGTTGTCTTCCTCGAACCCTTCAAACCAAGGTTCAACGACATCCGCTTTGAAGTCGCCATCGGTGTCGCTCATCCACTGGACTTTGCCAGCCAGCGTCACGATCACCCCGTAGTGCGGGGCTTTCGAAGTACCGCGATTCGGAGCGTTGTACGGTTGCAAGCCAGTCGCAAACAGTAGATTGTCGGCGAAGAGATGGGCTGTCTCGTAGAAATCGTCGCCATCTTCGTCACGCAGAATCTTGATCCTCGACTTTGGCTTCTCGCCGTTCTTTGGGCCATGCGGATAGTCGCCCATTTCGACAACCCACATGTTGTCGTATTCATCGAACCGAATGGCAACAGGATCGACGATGTTCGGTTCGCTGGCGACCAGTTCAATTTTGAAGTCAGGATGAACTTCGAAATTCGCGATCGTATCCAGCACATCGACAGGCGATCGAACCGATTGGCCCTGCGCGGCTGCGTAATTGGAATAACAACAGCAGAGACCAACGAAGAACGCGACGCAGCAGCGATCGAACAACCGTGAAAGCACGCGAGACATCTGTGATCTCCAGGCGAAAGCGGGGAGGTCAATGATATCGACGCTTCCTACTTCCGTGAACCTGCCT
>JBGCDN010000138.1:0-9153 GCA_045105495.1 Planctomycetaceae bacterium | reverse complement strand
GATGCTCGACGGGCTGACGATCGTCGATGTTGTTCCGGCAACCGACGCACGAAGGATGTTGGTGATCGTGGCTATGGATGCCGACAGCGTGGATTCCGCATCAGAGCTTGAGGAGCTCCACCAGCGTCTAACCGCGCATCTGCCTCGACTCCGAAGCGAGATCGCGCAGTCAATCAGTCGGCGTAAGACACCGCAACTGGTGTTCGAGATCACAACATCCGCTCGGTAGAAGTGAAATGGCGAGCAGCCCAATTAACGGGTTGCTCGCCTTTCTTTTGCCCGGTTTCTCCGGATATCGCTACGTGATCGTAAGTTCCCTCTGCCCGTGAGCGATCGATGCTTGCGCTAAAACTATGTTGCGGGGGGCTAGGGTGAGGGGAAAAGACTTGTTCTCCAGCCCCCTCACCCCGACCCTCTCCCCCGAATCGAGTTGTTCAGTTTGGAGACCGATGCCTCCAGGGGACAGGGAGCACCGGTCGCTTGGCTTGCTCGATTTTAAGCCGCGAACCTACTGAACAACCGGGGTCGGACGGGATGCTACTTCTTCCGCACAATTGCCAGCCAGTCTTTATCGGTGTCACTCGGTGGTTCGCCGAGTTTCACTTCTTGCCCGCCGGTTACCGTTGCGGTTTCAACAAGCTTGCCGCCTTTGCGAGGGTTGAACCACGAGATGGTGAAGCCGCCACTTTGGTTCTTGAGGTCCAGTTTTGCTTCTCCGCCGTTTGGCAAGTAGACGAGATAAACTTCGCCGGGCTTTGCGAAACAGTAGCGGCTGTTGTTGTGCTTTGGATTGCCGACAAGTTCATCGACGCACTTCATTTCGTCCAGCGGCAACTTGTTCTTTGAGAAGAAGTTGATGGCGATACGGCAGTAGTCCCAGCTTCGGTCGCGGCTGCGGAAGTCTTCGCACTTCAAATCGTTCTCGGGCAGCTTGTAGCCGAAGTAGTATTCAACGCCGGCTCCACCGGCCATGAGTGTTCCCCAAAGCGTATGCTTGCGGACGTCGTCCAGGGTGTATTGCTTCTTCTCACCTTTTCCGCCGATGCCATCAAAACCCTTGTAGCCAGGGTCTGGTGGAACACCCATGCTGGCGCTGCCTTGTTCGTCGTTGCAGACGACCCAAGGGCGGCCGGCTTCGGCGGATTCACGAACCCACTTTAGCGTTCGGCGGTGGGCGGCATCCCAATGGTTCTGCAAGGAAGCTCCGGTGAGAACTGATTGGTCACCGGTAAGCTTCGAGTAAACTTCATCCTGCTGGTCAGGGAATGTGTGGATGACGACGTTGTGTTTGTAAGCATCTGTGTCGCGAATGAACTTCGCCATGTCGCGTTGTTCTTCCGGCGATTGAGTGTTCTCTTCGCCAAGGTTCCAATTCAACGCCAAATGGTGCCCGTATCGAGCGATGAGTTCTCGTAGATAGAGCTTCCGTTCTGCCCCAAGCTTGCCACCATCCAGTGAAGTTGGAACCTTGCCAGGCTTCCGCTTATTGCCGTTGCGGTTGTCGTCCATCTCGTTTTCCTGCAACTTAAAGTGCAGGTATAGACCTCGCCGCTGGGCATGGCTGAAGACAATGCCCCACTGATCCAACTTGGAACAGTCGTAGTGGAACTTGTCGTCTCGACTTACAAACGGCCATATGTTGTCGCCGTCGCCTCCTGCGTTGTAGGGCAGGAATGAGAACGCGTTGCAGCCCTTATCACTTAGGTAGTTCAGGGCTCCGATTAGGCCTTTGCCCTTACCGTTCTTCCATGTCGGATTGCCGCGTTTCCAATCGGCTACGTGCGGTTGCCATGTCTTGAGAGGAACACTTTTTTTGCGTTGAATGGTGTCATCGAAATCGGTGTAGGCGAGCAACGTTTCGGGTGCGTCACTTCCGGCTTTGATGAAGTATTCACCGGTTCCGGCAAACTGTAGATAGTGTTTGCCGACGTATTGCAGCCTGCCCCTGGTGTGGAATGCGCGGCCTGGCTTGCCGCGTTGAGCGCCGACGATGAACTGGCCGCTGCGTCCGTGGTACTTTTCGACAGGGGTTTGGTCTGCCTTAGCGTCGACTGCAGCATGCTTGCCTTGGTGGAAGGTGATCTGGTACTTCCAGTGACCCGGTTTGTCGGGCGACAAGTGAGCTCGCCAAATGGTTCCTGACTTCGCGGACGAGTTCGCCGCTTTTCCATCTGCAGCGAAGTAGCCGGGGACGACATAGTTGGGTGTTCCCGATTCGTGAGTGAACCGGACTTCGAAGCGGTAGTCGGTAAATGGATTCGGCTTGTTATCGTTCTCGTGAGCGAACGGACCGGCGAGGTTCAGGATGGTGTTGTTCCACTGCTGAAGCCGGCCAGACATGAAAACCGTACCGTTGCCATCTTCACCGCGAGGCATCACGAGCGGTTCTTTTGAAACCCTCTTCTTCGCAACCATTTCTTGTCGCGATGATTTCACAAACGGAAACGGTTTAGGAAGCTTCCCCGCGCGGACCAGCGACTTTGGGCCGACGCCGGCTGGGCGTTTGAAGGCTTTGTCGCTTGTCATGAGCCAACGATCAAATTCGAAACCGTCTTCTCGCATTGAGAACGAAATGATGTGTTCACCGGCTTCTATAATGTCGAGGAACAGTTGGCCGGGGACGCCGGTGTGGACCTTGTTCGTTCGTTGCTTGCTATCCCAGAACCATTGGTTCTTGGCGGTCCACTGCATTCGTTGACCAGACGCTGGCCAGGTTCCGTCGATGCCAACGTGCAGGCCGTTGTCTTCGGTGCCCGTCGAATGGGTTCGAGCCCAAATGTAGTACCGGCCCGGTGTTTCGACGTGAACCTTGTAATGCAGGATCGCCATTAGCCCGGGTTTGTTTTGAAAATTCTCTCCGTGAATTAGCTTTTCGTCATGGTTCCGACGTGAGTCCGGGAGGATCTCAAGATACGCCCCGCCACTGGCACCAGCCGAGTGTTCCGGGTCAGCATCTGGTGTGAGTTTCGGAGCAGACTTTGTTGTCGTGAGATACCACGCTCGTTTGTCTGTCTTTTCCTGCTTGAAGAAATGTTCTGCTTCGACAGCCAGGAAACCGTCCTTCTCTTGAAAGACAATGTCATCACCGACAATCGGTGCTGTTGTGTTTTCGGCTGGAACGACAGAAACAAGCGCGATGATGAAAGCGGATATCATGAAGGGCTCGCGACGATGAAATGAACGCAGTTTGTCAGGTGGTACAGCGGCTTTGCATCAGCCGCTGTTTGTTCAAGCTAACGCCCAACCAGCCTTGCAAGCAACTCACGCATCGCCCATTTATTTCCACTAAGCGCTTCAGCGTGCGGCAGCACAGACATCATCGCGCGGCCGAACGTCCAATCTCGTTTCGGTGGTGAACGAAATCCAGCCGGCAGCGGAGTGAAGTCCAGCCCGTTCTTCCTGGCAAGCCGCATGGCTCGGTTCATGTGGAGAGCCGAAGTGATGAGTCCAATTCGTTGGGTTTTGTTGAACCGCTTGCTGAGGTTCTCCATCTCTTTGGATGTGTTGATGCCTCCGCTTTTTTCGATGGCGGACTTGGGGACATCTAACTGAGTGAGAATTCTTTCTCCGTGGTCTGCCGGATCAGGATCATCGGGCGCGAGTTCTTTGATGGCCTGGCCAGTGCAAATAATTTTCTTTGTCAATCCGCTGTGATACATCCGGGCTGCGAGAACAATGCGGCTGCCGAACAGGTTCACCTGCGATTCTCCATTCGCACCAAGTCCCGCGCCGCCGCCGAGCACGACGATAGCTTCAAACGGTTCGTCTTCTTCAAGCGGGCGAAGACTTAGGTACTCGCCTTCAAGGTGACGGATCAAAAATCGATGCGTTTGCCCGTTGCCGAGGACGCTGAACGCAACCCAGGCTATTGCTGCGAGAAAGAACAGGGGAGACCCTTTAGACTTTCGTAACTGGAGGCAAAGGAGAGTCAGTAGCACCCATACGATTCCACACGGCATCGCGAGTTGAAGCAGTGCTTTCTCGACGACCACGCGACCAGAAACAGCGTAGATCGCACCGAGATAAACACCTCCACAACCGATCATCAACAGAGTGGTTCCGAAGAAGCTCTTCCATGAGTGAGCGTGGTTTGTTGAATCCATTTGGGACTGATCCGTGTACTTCTATGTCAAGATGTTTGCGCGGCTACGTAAGCACGAATTGAGATGGCGGAGCTAACTCAAGCGCCCCCACGTTGTAGCGGAAGTCGTCAAGACTTTCGGCCTGTTGACTTCGCTGGAAACGGTCTGGGGGCAAGGGACAGCATACGTCTTTACTTGTCCCTTCACCCTAAACCTCTCCGCCGCAACATGGTTTTAGATCAAACGGCGGTCGCTCGCGAGGAGAGGGGACTTCTGTTTGCAGCTGCAGAGAGCTTTCGTGAGAAGCCGTCCATGCGGCGAGAATCCACCCGCAAACCACCATCCCAACCCCGCCGCCGCACCCGGTCAAGCGGGACGCTTGTAGTGGCTGACTTTTCTGGGTTGGACGCCGAGTTTCTTGTAGTTGAACCCGGCTTTGAGAGGTTTGTATTCGCCGACGGGAGCGACATTGCTGGTGGCGTCGATTTTGCCTTCAAGGCCGACGCTCCAGTACGTTGCGTTGATTGTGAGCCTTCGAACGCCTTCATTCTCAAAGTCTCTGGCGGAACCCATGGTGAAGTGGAATATTTTGGATGCCTTGCCTTTGTTTCCAGTCCATGTTGTGGTCCATGCGATTGGTAGAGGCTCTTTAGCTTTGTTCGGTTCTGCATCTTGTTTGAGGTTCACGAGTGGTTGGCCGAGAACCAGTTTCGTGGCTGTCTTTGGGAATGGGAACTTGTCTGTGTGGCATCGATAGACGTCGGATGGTCCGAAGATGTCTGACACGCCGGTCAGGATTGGATGAGACGCGTTCTCGTCAACAATGATTCCGCGTGTTGCTTCACGATGCCATCCGCCGTGATGGCCTCGAAATGTGCCTCCCAACATGTCTCGCAGAGAAACGTTCTTGCCGTTTTTCTTGTACGGTTTGCCTCCCCAGAAACCGTGGTTGGCGGTTCGGAGGGCGATGATTGGTTTGCCTGAATCGAAGTAGTTGTGGAAGTGCAGCATTTGATCGTCTGGCAGCTGCATGAACCGAGACAGCCAGATGAGACAGTCAGCGTCGGCGAGGAACTTTAGTCCCGGAATTCGATGGCGTTTGTCTTTCTCCTCGTCCTTAAACGGAGCCGGCAGCGTTGGGTCGACTTCACCGTTTTCATTCACTGAGAACAGAACGGTGCAGTCGAAACCGTGGTGTTCAGACAGCACTCTGGCCAACATCGGCATCGATTGTTCGCATCGGTATTCCTGTTCGGCGGCGATCAGGACAACGTGCTTGCCGTTGCCCGGGCCCGGTTTGCCTTTGTAGGTGAGCCAAAGATCGTCGGAAGCAACTCGAGATAGGTCTTCGCTCTTTGCCGATTGGTTGGTCGCATTCGCAATGACGAAGTCGACAAGTTTCTGGCTTTGAAACCAGCTGCTCCACATGTTGTGCCCCTGGCCCGGCACGACTTCCAGCGTCATGGTTCCACCCAAGGCCTTGTATCGGGCGGCGACGATTGCTGAGTTTTGATCGAGTGGAACCACTTTGTCTGAGTCGCCGTGGATGTGGTGGATTGGAACACCGGATTCCGCTAGTGGAGCCAGCCGATCAATCGGGTTGTGTTCCGCTAGCTTCGCTTCCAACTGTTCCGCCGACATCTCGAACGCACCGCATGCTCGGTCGAGACCGGGGTAGCTTTCCAGGTTGCAGACCGGATAGATGCCCGCGATTCCGCCGACGCTTGTTGGGTTCTTCGCTGCCCAACTGTAAAGCATCAGCCCACCACGACTCCGCGCGAGCAGGACTGGTTTCTTGTTGAAGCCCTTCGTTGTCGTGAGGTGAAGATACAGTTTGGAGTAGAGCTCCGTGCCCGTGGGGCTGCCATAAGATTCACCCGCGTCGATTCCGGCGATCGCGATACCGGCTTGCAGGAAGCGTTCAATCATCCACGCTTCTTCTTTGCCGGGTAAGTTCTTCAGTGTAGGAGCGTAGAACACCCACGGCGTGTTTGGCTGGACGTCCTTCGGTGCGATGACGAACGCGTCGTGACCGTCGAGCTGGAATGCTTCACCCGGCAAGGGCAGTTTTTTGTCGCCGGGCTGAATGCTCTGAGCGCATGCTGATGAAGCTGCAACGGCTAGAAGTAAAACGATGGTAGTTCGCATTTGGTCACTCTGGTTTGGTCGAGGCAGACTCTCAATCACATCGTATCGGGTTGGTGCCCGGATGTCGTGAGCTGAGCGATGTGTGCCGGAACTGCGCTTTGCTTGGTCGCGGCCTACCTGCGAGGCACTGCGCTCTCAAGAGCACCAGAGTTGTTGGTTTGCAGGGCGGAACTCTTCTGGCGGCGTCTGGACCTAAGTTGAACTGGCTTGCCCAAACAGCATCCGGGGTTGTTCGTTCTCATCGTAGAACCAGTGTCGCACAGCATGCGTGAACCAGATGGCGATGACGGCAATCAGCACACCGCTGCACAGGTCTGCAAAGTAGTGCCAACCGCTGGTGAGTGTTGAAGCGATGACCGCAAGATTGATTAGGCTTAGCGGAATGAAAAGAAGCATCTGTCGTCGGTACGCCCACGCAAGCAGAATGGCCCAAGTCGTGTGGAAGGACGGAAACGTAATGAGGCCCTCTGCCTGACTTAACGTCAACTTCGTCATGGTTCCATCACGCAGCGCTGTGAAGTGTTCGACGTATCGGGTTTGAGCTACATTCATTTCGTAGCCGTAGTGATGGAATGGGCCGATGGCTGGCATGAGGGCCAGGCCGACGATGCAGAGCAGGGTGGTGAGCATGAACTGCATCATGAACTGTTCCATCGGCAACCTCTTGCCTCGCAGTCCGAGTACCATCACCACCAGCGCGGTTTGAGGCAGCAGCGAATCGTACGTCATGTTCAGCCAGCCGCGAATGTTTGGGTTGGCTTTGGCCCATGCCACAATCGCCGGTAGCGAAACCCCGCACGATTGATCAAACGCCGCAAGGTTGGCGTCAACTAGCGGTCGGTTCAAAGTGGCAGTCGAATACATCAGCAGTGTGTAGCCTGCCGTGAAGACAACAACGTGAGTCAGTCCCAGCAGGCACAGCACAAAACTGCTGACGCCCCGCTTGCGATAGAATGCGGCGACTCCAAGAAGAACGGCACCAACGACAATCGGCATGCGCAAGTCCTGCGTCGGCACAGTCAGCCCGCGTGAGAGCATAAGCGTGGCGACGAGAAGTAATTCGATGCCAATGATGATTAGTTTGACGAAGGAATCGCGGCTCATTTTTGTTCTCTTCGAACACGAATTGTGGTTCGGGCAGACGTGAAGATCTGGGGCTCTATCTGTTTTCGACATCCGGCCAGCGAAGACCATCGTTCAATTAGCTTGATTCCTGGAAGAAATATTGGCGAATCTGAGTGTTTTACAAAATTCGTGAACCTAAGTTCTGCCCGATCGTTCTGAGAAGTAGGAGACCAGAAGGCCTCCAATCGTGAGCCTGGACGCCGCGAGGAATTGAAATGAACTTCTTAAATCGAAATCGAAAGAGAGAAAAAGCCCCGGACCACGTTGTTGGAGCATTCTTCGGCGGGTTCGTCGGACTGATCCTGGGCCTGATGGCAATCGCAGCCATGAGGAACGCCGGTATGGAACCGGGTTGGGAGAACTCACTCGCCGTCGGTGGAGTTGTCGGATCTGCCATCGGAGCGAGATGGCCAGGCCTCGCCACGCTGGTCATTGAGTGCTTCCAGGCATTCTTTCCGTAAGCGGGGATCCTCGGGCTGCCGACGTAACGGCAGTCCGAATTGTTAAGCTGCTTCTACTCAACGAACTTACTCTGTCGTAACGGGTAGAAAATTCATGGCTGAGACGAGACCAAGAATCTGTGTGCTTGGTTCCATCAACATGGACCTGCAGGTTCTGTGTGACCAACTGCCAGGCGTTGGCGAAACGATGATCGCCAACCAGGCCAGCTACGTTCCTGGCGGTAAAGGCGCGAACCAGGCAGTGGCTGCAGCTCGACTTGGGGCGGATGTCAGGATGGTTGGACGTGTTGGTGACGACACCTTCGCTGCGACACTGCTGGAGTCATTGACGAGCGCTGCAGTCGATGTTGATGGAGTGAAACCGACGTCTGCTTGTTCGAGCGGGCTTGCAGTTGTGGCAGTTGACAGCGATGGAGAGAACCAAATCATCGTTGTGCCTGGAGCGAACGGTTGTGTTTCGGTCGCCGATGTAGAAGCAGCGAAGTCGGTTATCGAAGCCAGCGACATGCTCTTGTTGCAATTGGAAGTGCCAACCGATGCGGTGGCCGCGGCGATTCGAATTGCGAAAGCCGCTGGAGTCACCACGATGCTCGACCCGGCACCAGTTCCGGACGAATGGCATCCCGCGTTCAACGACGTGGACATTCTGGTTCCAAACCGATCGGAGGCTCTTGCGATCACAGGTAGGAAGAACGACCACGATGCCGCTCACGAACTATGCCAAAGTACTGGCGGCACGATCGTCGTTACTCTTGGTGATCAAGGCTGTCGAATTTGCACAGGAACCGAATCTCAGGTTCTCCGCAGCCGACCAATTGCGGCCGTCGATTCCACAGGGGCTGGCGACGCGTTCGCTGCAGCATTTGGCGTCCACTTCTCTCGGTTTAACGATGTGGATGCTGCAGCAAATTTCGCCAACGCCTCGGCTGCTCTTGCCTGCACCAGACGTGGTGCTCAGTCTGGTCTGCCAACGTGGGATGAGGTTACAGGCATCCTTGATTTGAGTCACTGATCGAGTTTTGCTGCTGCCGGAGTGCCGCTATCGAAGCCTGTCGAACAACTCACTGCCGCCGCGATCGTCCAGTACATCGGGCCTGATGTTGGCGAAGAACCAATCGGCGTCGTCGCCACCCAAAAGTTTGTCGGCTGAATCGTCGTCGAAGATGGTTATGCCCGGCTCAAGGAATGAAGCCCCGTTT
This sequence comes from Planctomycetaceae bacterium, assembly GCA_045105495.1. Taxonomy (GTDB): domain Bacteria; phylum Planctomycetota; class Planctomycetia; order Planctomycetales; family Planctomycetaceae; genus CAYNWT01. Next base: position 138 of record JBGCDN010000138.1, on the reverse strand, counting down.
AGTCGCTCCGTTGTACCGGAACCATCACGGAGATTTGCCTCTCGTTCTGTCTGAGTCCGCTCCGAAGCCCATTCGTCTCGAACCTCTTCAAGCTGGTTCGTTGCGAGGGTGGTTGTGCCGGCGACAAGAATATCCTCA
>JBGCDN010000137.1:0-3381 GCA_045105495.1 Planctomycetaceae bacterium | reverse complement strand
AGGCCGGCCATGAATATCATTGTGACCAACACGACGATCGTTCCGCGGTATAGTTCGGTCTTGCTCGCCCAAGTGACTTTGTCCATTTCGGCTTCGACCGAAATGAGAAAGTCGGCGAACTTCGGATAATTAACGCCACGGTAGACTGCCCATGCCGAAGCGGCAAAGAGTACGAGCGGAATACCCAGTCGCACTGCAGGGTTACCACCGTTCATTTGCATGAGCGGGCCTTGGGCCAATGTCCACAGCCCGTAACCGATCACGAGCAGTAGGCCCAATGCCGTTAGCTGGCGAGTAAGTCGCCCTTGGTTCTTCTTGTACAGCCCAACCTTGAACAGTTCTTGGATCAAGGATTGGTTTTTCTTAGCCGCTGACATGTGTCTTCCAGCAATCCGGATGAGCTAAATTAAACACGGGCGGAGGGACTTGAACCCCCAACCGCCGGATTTGGAATCCGGTGCTCTGCCAATTGAGCTACACCCGTTCGGTTATTTCTTGCGTGACTCTTTGTGCAACGTGTGTCGCCGGAGCTTTGAGCAGTACTTCATTAGCTCTAGTCGCTCGGTTCCACGAGTTTCTTTGATAACGCGATAGTTGCGAAGGCCAGTTTCTGTGCACTCCAGCCAAACATACTCTCTTGCCATCTTGCCACACCCCTCTGCTTCGAAAACAAAAGCCTCATCCGGCCGCAAGGCCGACGAGGCAAATCAAACGGGATGCCCGAGAAGGGCTCGGGCATCCCGTATGCGATACTCTCTCGTGACCCGAGAAAGACTATTCAACAATCTTTGTTACAACTCCTGAGCCGACTGTTCGGCCGCCTTCACGAATCGCGAAGCGGCTTCCCTCGTCCATGGCGATTGGCTTGCCAAGTTCGATTTCGACAGAAACATTGTCGCCAGGCATGCACATTTCAGCTCCGCCAAGAAGCGTGGTGGCGCCTGTTACGTCGGTGGTTCGGAAGTAGAACTGTGGTCGGTAGCCATTGAAGAACGGCGTGTGTCGACCGCCCTCATCCTTGCTTAGGACGTAGACTTCGCCCTCAAACTTCGAGTGCGGCTGGATTGAGCCTGGTGCAGCCAGGACTTGGCCACGCGATACTTCTTCCTTCTTGACACCGCGAAGAAGGATGCCAACGTTGTCGCCGGCCATACCTTCGTCCAAGAGCTTCTTGAACATCTCAACGCCGGTGCAAGTTGTTTCCTGAGTGTCCTTCAGGCCAATGATTGCAACTTTCTCGCCAACCTTGATGACGCCCGTTTCAATACGACCAGTGGCGACAGTACCGCGACCTTCAATTGAGAAGACGTCTTCGATAGCCATTAGGAATGGCTTATCAGCTTCGCGCTGTGGCTCAGGGATGTACGCGTCAAGTGCGGCCATCAGCTCACCGATGCAGGCGTTGCACTTCTCGTCGGCTGGATTATCGAGAGCAGGCTTGGCTGCACCGCGAATTACGGGAATGTCGTCACCAGGGAAGTCGTATTTGCTGAGCAGTTCGCGAACTTCCATTTCGACGAGCTCAAGAAGCTCTTCGTCATCGACAAGGTCGCACTTGTTTAGGAACACAACCAAGGCCGGGACGTCGACCTGACGAGCAAGCAGGATGTGCTCGCGAGTCTGAGGCATCGGGCCGTCTGCTGCAGATACAACAAGAATGGCCCCGTCCATTTGGGCAGCACCGGTGATCATATTCTTGATGTAGTCAGCGTGACCCGGGCAGTCGATGTGTGCGTAGTGACGTGTTTCACTCTCGTATTCAACGTGAGAAACTGCAATCGTCACAGTTTTGGTGTCGTCGCGGACAGTACCGCCCTTGGCGATGTCGGCGTAGCTCTTGAATTCAGCTAGGCCCTTCGCGCCCTGAACGGCGAGAAGTGATGCCGTGAGTGTGGTTTTACCGTGGTCAATGTGGCCAATTGTGCCCACGTTCACGTGTGGCTTGGTCCGTACAAACGTGTCCTTCGCCATTAGTCATGTCTCCGAATTCAGCGTGTGCGACCCAATGGCCGTCGTCATGTTGAAATAAACTCATTCGAACTGCCACCATGGCAATTCGAAAATCTCCGCTCGCCGAAGCTGCTGATGGGACTTGAACCCATGACCTCTTCCTTACCAAGGAAGTGCTCTACCACTGAGCTACAGCAGCAATGTTACCAGGCAAGAAGCCTTCAAATAAGCGACTGAAAAGAGCGGGCGATGGGAATCGAACCCACACCACCTGCTTGGAAGGCAGGAGCTCTACCATTGAGCTACGCCCGCAATCTCAACTCAGTCTCAAAAACCTCTTTGTCTGGATCAATGAACGCGACAGCGAACAAAATATGGGGGAAGCAGGATTCGAACCTGCGAAGGCGTTGCCACCAGATTTACAGTCTGGCCCATTTGGCCACTCTGGTATTCCCCCTCAGTGAGAAGCATTGAAAATCAATACAACTCGTGAGCTAGCGGTGGGACTCGAACCCACAACCTCCGGTTTACAAAACCGGAGCTCTGCCAATTGAGCTACGCTAGCAGGATGGCCTCTCTTAACGAGAAGCGGCGGAGTATACCAACTCGCATCCGCCATGCAAGACCCATAATCAAGCATGAGGCTATCGGTATAAAGACCGACAGCCTCACGCCGTTTATGGTTCGGCGAGAGGCTGTATTGGCTGAACGAAATGTTGAATGAATCGGCGACTAAACGCCGGGGATGTCCAACTTCTCTACCTGGGCAATCTTTCGGAGCTTCCGAAGCGCTCTCGACTCGAGTTGCCGAATGCGTTCTTTGGTTACTCCGAGCCGATTCCCGACCTGTTCAAGTGTTTCTGGCTCCGTCCCTTGTTCGAGTCCGAAACGATGCAGGATGATGTCTTTTTCACGATTATCGAGGCGATCGAGAATAGACATGATCAGCGAATGTTGGGTCTGGTTAACCAGTTCCTGGTGGAATTGGTTTGCTCTGTCGTCACGCGAGCCAGAGAACATTTCATCGTGGCCGGTCCGGAAACGGTCAAGTTGAATGTGCTCCGCCGGAATTGACCGGGCGAAGTTCTTCATGATTGCCCAGGTTGCGTAGGTGGAGAACTTGTTCCCAAGCGTGTAATTGAATTTCTCAATCGCTCGGATGAGAGACATGTTTCCGTCGCTCACCATTTCGAAAAAGTTTGCGCCTGGTTTGATGTGTTTCTTGGCGATTGACACCACGAGACGCAGGTTGCTGCGGATCAGGAAGTTCTTTACCTGAACGGCCTGATCGAGCAGTTTTTCGACAGTGTCCATCTGCTTCGCGCTGGGGCGGTTCGTGTTGATCGATTCGCGAACCGTCGCTGCTCGGAACTTCAGGAAGTTCATTTTACGGAAGTAATACGCTTCTTCTTCCCGAGTCAGTAGTGGGAC
>JBGCDN010000136.1:0-5369 GCA_045105495.1 Planctomycetaceae bacterium | reverse complement strand
GAAGTAGCAGCCGCTGAAGGGAGCCAGTCATGAAACGCATCCTCACAATCGCCAATCGAGAATACAAATCGATGGTGGGAACCAAAGCGTTCCTCTTCACAATTATCATGATGCCTCTGCTGATGGCTGGAGGCACGATAGTGCCGCCGATGCTGAAGAAGCTTCAAACCACGAAGCCCAAGAAGATGGTTGTCATCGATCAGAGCGGCGACATCCTCACAGCACTTCAGGCGAAAGCCGAAGAACGAAACGCAGAACTGGACAAACCGAAAGACAACGCCGAAGCAGCGTTCGGAGACGCCAGCCCGTACCAAATAGAAGCGTTCGAAGGCACGGAATGGGACGACAATGCAAAGTTAGAACTCTCCGACCAGGTTCGTGAACGAGACATTTACGCATTCATCGAAATCCCAGCCAATGCCACCAAGCTTGGCGAACAACCCCAAGTCAACTTTTACTCCGAAGATGCAGCGCTGTCTCAAGCCAGACGCTGGGTTGGCAGGCGCATTAGCGAGATCGTTCAAACAACTCGTTTGACCAGGGCAGACGTCGACCTATCAGTTGTCGGCCAGGCCCTAATCCCGGTCGGAATCGAGGGCAAGGGCCTGCTCACCAAGAATGAAAGCGGTCAGATAGAAGAGCCAGAAGAGAAAGACGAACTTCTGTCACTCTTCATTCCGTTCGGCCTCATGATGCTGATGTTCCTCATCATCTTCCTGGCAGCTCAACCAATGTTGGAAGCGGTTCTTGAAGAGAAGTCAGAACGCATCGCTGAAGTGCTACTCGGATCAGTCAGCGCGAAGCAGTTGTTGATGGGCAAGTTGCTTGGCAACGTTGCCGGGTCGCTAACTGTTTTCATTGCCTACGCCGCTGGCGGCTACGCGCTTGCAGCGTACAACGGCTGGACCGACATCATTCCCTTCAGCATCGTGCCGTGGTTCATGATCTACCAAGTACTTGGTGTGCTGTTCTTCTCGTCCATCTTCATGGCAATCGGTTCGGCCGTGAAGCAGCTGAAGGAAGCCCAGAGCCTGCTGTTGCCTGTCTGGATGCTGATGTTCCTGCCCATGTTCGTCCTGATGAACGCGATCGAAGATCCGAATGGAACGGTACCCACGGCCCTAAGTTTCTTCCCGCCATCAGCACCGCTCATGATGATGATCCGCCTCTCAAGCGGCGCATTGATTCCACCGTGGCAGATTGCTGGAAGCATCATCGTCATGCTGGTTGCGACATTCCTTGTGGTTGCTGCGGCCGCCCGCATCTTCCAAGTCGGGATTCTCTGGCAGGGTAAAACGCCAAAACCCGGCGAAGTCCTGAAATGGCTCTTCAAGAATCCCCTTGTTGGCTCTTAAAGAGGCGTTCCGCTGCACCTGTCGCGTATTGGCTGGTGCTGGTGTCGGGCTATGAATTGAAGTGCCAGCCTTTTCTGGGTGGCCGGTGTTGGAGCGAGGAACGAGTGAAACGCCGGTGATTCCCGGGGCTTCCTTCGCGAACTCAGTCCCCGGCCACCCGGGGCTGGTTCTATTCGGAGGCTTTCGGTGGGGCGGCCTCCCATCTGGTGAACGTCGATTAGCAGCGGGTTTGGCGGGATACGGGTTCCTGCTTCCGAGAACCTTGGCAAACCGACCGGGTTTTTCGCAGAATCCGTTGTCAAAACACGGCCTGGCCGCGATACTGTTATTGAGACTCAGTTTCAATAAGACCTGAATCGCAGGCGAAACCTATGAATTTGAGCCAATTAGAACGTGGGCAGGAAGCCGTTGTCGCCGGAGTTGATGGAACCGGCGCCGTCATGATGCGGCTTATGGAGATCGGTTTAGTACCCGGTCGTGTGGTTTCAGTGCTTCGCCGCGCGGCCCTTGGGGGCCCGGTAGAACTACTTGTCGATCGCACGCGGATAGCAGTTCGCCCAACCGAGGCGGCCTGCGTTCAGCTGGTTTCCTCTGATTCCGCAGCCACCAAAGCTCCGGAAAGCATTGCTTCCCAACTGCCAGCAATTGCCTGACTTCACATCGCCCCGAACGGGGTTCATGCCACATGAGTTCCGTCGTCACCGATTCCCCAAAGTCACTGAAGGTTGCCTTAATTGGTAACCCAAACACCGGCAAGAGCACGGTCTTCAACGCGCTTGCTGGAATGAACGCACGCACGGGCAATTACCCCGGTGTAACCGTTGAAAAGAAGGTCGGCCACACACGATGGGGTAATCAACCTGTTGAGCTGATCGACCTACCCGGCACCTACAGCTTGTCGCCACGTTCACCAGACGAAGCAGTTGCCGTACACGTTTTGCTTGGGCAACAAGCGGACGTTGGGAACCTTGATGCCGTCGTCTGCGTCGCCGATGCATGTCGACTCGAGCGAAACCTCTATCTCTTAAGCCAGCTGCTTGAGATGGAAGTCCCGGTCGTCCTTGCCCTCAACATGTGGAACTCAGCAGAACGCCGCGGCGTGAACCTTGATGTCGCGAAGCTATCCCAAAAGCTAGGCATCCCAGTCGTCACGACCAGTGCGAACAAACGACAAGGCATGGACGAACTGCGCGACGCGGTTCAAGCGGCGACCTCACAGCCAATTCCAAAACCGCCGCGACCGATGGCCGACAACTTCTACACGGCCGTTGAAGCTCTTAGCAAAACAATTGCCGACGCGATCGGAACACCAGAACCAACATACGAAATCGAACGTATCCTCCTGGACGAAGGCGGCACACTCGAACAACAGCTGCTTGAAAAATATCCGCTCCTCGGCAAGGTCATCGTTGACGCACGGACCGAACTACAGCAAGCCGGCTGTGACATTCCCGCATGCGAACCCGCCGCCCGATTCGAATGGTCGCGCAATTTGATTTCAGAGGTCACGCGCGAACCGGGCACTGATAAGTCGCTGACCGAGCGAATTGATAGCGTACTGCTGCACAAACTGTTTGGCCCGTTGGCTTTCCTCGGCATCATGTTCGTCGTGTTTCAGACGCTCTACACATGGGCCGGACCGCTGATGGAACTTTGCGAGACTGGCCAGGGTGCTGCCTCTGAGTTCATCGAAGCGAACATGTCCCCGGGGCCGTTCCGCAGTCTACTGGTTGACGGCATCGTGGCCGGCGTCGGCGGTGTACTTATCTTTCTGCCGCAAATCGCATTGCTGTTTCTGTTTATCTCAATCCTCGAAGACTGCGGCTACATGGCTCGCGCCGCATTTCTGGTCGATCGTTTGATGGCTGTGTTTGGCTTGAACGGAAAATCGTTTCTGCCGCTCATGTCGTCGTTCGCCTGCGCCGTTCCGGGTGTCATGGCTACCAGAGTCATTGAGAATCGGCGCGATCGATTGGTGACCATTCTCATTGCTCCACTCATGAGTTGTTCAGCCAGACTGCCGGTGTACCTGCTTCTCATCGGCGCGTTCGTCCCAGCCACAGCGTACGCTGGCGGTTGGGTCTCACTCCAGGGCATGGTCTTGTTCGCGATGACTGTGTTGGGAACTGTCGTCGCGATTCCCGTTGCCTTGATACTGAAAGTGCTTCTGAAGAAAAGCGATCCATCTCCGTTTGTACTGGAACTGCCAGACTACAAGGTGCCGTCCATTCGCGTTGTCGCCAGCCGAGTTTGGGATCGAGCCAAAGCCTTTTTCATTCGGGCAGGAACTTTGATCTTCGCGAGTTCCATTCTTATCTGGGCAGCAATCACGTTCCCGGGCGACCGCTCAAAGCTGTACGAGCTTCAAACGGAAATCGAAGCCACCGACAAAGACAACGAGAACAAGCTGGCTCAACTTTCCGAGCAATACAACACAGAGAACGGACGCCTGGTCGAGCAAAGCGCACTTGGCCGCGTTGGGCAAGTGATTGAACCGGTCGTCAAACCACTTGGATGGGACTGGAAAATAGGCGTAGGGGCTCTCGCATCGTTCCCTGCCCGCGAAGTCATTATTGCCACGCTGGGAACCATCTACAGCCTTGGCGGTGAGGTAGACGAAGAAGACGCCGGCCTTGTCGGCGCGATGCAAAACTCAAAATGGCCTGACGGCAGTCCGGTCTACAATCTGCCAGTCGCCCTCTCGATCATGGTCTTCTTCGCCCTCTGCGCCCAATGCGTTTCGACACTGGCAATCATCAAGCGAGAGACCAACAGTTGGTTCTGGCCGTTCGTTTCGTTCACGTACATGACGGTTCTGGCTTACGTTGGAGCGTTGCTGACCTATCAAATTGGAATGCAACTTGTCTGACTTCGACTGGCAATCCATCGCCTCGCTGGTTTGCGTGCTACTAGCCGCCGCCTATATCGCCCGCGCGACATGGAAGACATTCGCCGGGAAGAAGGCAAGCGCCTGTGGTTCTTCTTGTTCCGGATGCGATTCCGCAGCGGGGCCGAAGGAACTGCCCCTCGTTTCACTGAAATTGTCTCCCAGCGACGACGCGTAGCGCACGGCCTGTTTGAGAGTTGCTAAGGGTTATCTGGTAGCGTCTTCGTCCTGATTGCTGTCACACGGCGCATTGATCGAATCAATTCTTTGGCGTCGGCTAGCCGCTCGAAGCTGGCGTGAGTGTGCCGGGTCTGATCAGACATCAGCACTTCCACTTCATACCGTTCGCGAGGGAATCCAAACGGGAGGTCGGAGATTGACTTTGCGTAGCCGCTTAACCGTCGACCAATTTTCTCTACGTCGCATGTGGCTATCTGAACTCGCGGGTTTCCGCCGCCGGACACCTCGATGCGTTCTCGGTCGTATTCCAGGCGATAAGCTGGCTCCTCTCCGCCGTACCACTTCTTTGGAGATCCCAGTTCAACGATGTGCTTGTCGGGACCTTGCTGAAGGACGGTTCCGCGGTTCCTTTCGAGACACTCGCCTAGCGTCACCAGCTGTGTTTGTTCGCTCGGCAGCTTCTCGGGCAGTTGCCAGTTGGAGCTGGGAACGCTGAAAACAGGCACTTCAAAATGAAGATCGCAACCTACGTGTGGTGGGCTGGTAAGCAGTTCAACCGTCCAGATGATGGGCCGATTATCGTTTAGATCCCGATACCGCTTCGAGATTGGGAACCGGAACACGACCTCCATTCCGCCTTCACATTTCGTAGCGAGAACCCGCTGTTGCCACTGTCCACGTGCGGCCTCTGTGTGAACATCGTCGCCATCGTTGTCCTTCCTTTTGATGCGGTGAACGACGGTCAAAGAGACAAGAAATCCGGAATCGGGCTGAATCTCGAGTGGCAGGAATATCTGCCCGCTAATGCCGATTCCGCGCACACCAGTCGGGTAATCAAGCTGCAATCTCGCATTGCGTAGGCGGTACAACGAACGGATGGCTCGGACGGCATGCCACGCCATAACGATTCCGAGAACACACAGCGGCAGACCAACTACCCCAATAAA